>NZ_BAAILO010000133.1:0-791 GCF_054589115.1 Cupriavidus sp. 8B
TAGTCGTGATACAGCGCGGTGGTGTAGAGCAGGCGCATCTGGGCGCCGATCTCGCAGATCTTCAGGCAGCGCTGCTGCAGCTCGGGCGTGTTGGCGTGTTCCAGCACGATCTGGTAGCCGCGCTCGCCATGGATTTCGTCCGAGACGATATGCAGGTCGAAGAATTCGACTTCTTCGTCGGTGAAACCGTATTTGTCGCGCAGGGTCGGGGTCTGCTTGCGGTAGATCGAAGGCACCTGCGATTCCAGGCCAACCACCAGGCCGGCGACGGCGACGATCGGGTCTTCGCGCATGGCCACCGCATAGCACCAGCTTTGCAGGCCACGGGTGGTGGGCGACATATTGTCCGGATCGACCACGCGCTCACGGGTGGTGCCGCAGGCTTCGGCAAAGCGGACCAGCAGGTCGGTGTGGCGATCGCCACCGATTTCCTCCTCATACATATTGGCCAGCAGGAAGTCCTTGGCTTCGGTGAAGCGGTCGGGCGTGCGGGCGTAGATGTAGGCGAGGTAGTCGGCGAAGGGGCCGACATAGTGATAGTGGTTCTCGGCCCAGCGGGCGAGGTGGTCGCGGGAGAGCTTGCCGCTGGCCCAGGCCACGCTGAAGGGGGCCTTGTTGGCGCTCTTGCCCTTGATGGCGTTTTCAAGGGCGGCACGGAAATCATCACGGTTCATCAGTTCGGCCATCGGGGGCTCCTGGGGGAACGAGTTCAAGGTGGGGGATAGCGTTGCGTGGTCCGGAGGCTTTATCCGCTCCATCCGGCACCATGATGTAGATTGTATACTATCTAC
>NZ_BAAILO010000134.1:0-3948 GCF_054589115.1 Cupriavidus sp. 8B
CTGGGGGAACGAGTTCAAGGTGGGGGATAGCGTTGCGTGGTCCGGAGGCTTTATCCGCTCCATCCGGCACCATGATGTAGATTGTATACTATCTACAATTTTGCGAAAGGGGTTTTGGCCGATATTGCTGATGTGCAGCCTTTATGCCCGCAGCGCCGCACTCACGCGGCCCTGGCTTCACCCGCGGCTTCGATTTGCCGGTAGGCGAAGCCCGCCAGCGCCACATCCTCCAGCCCCACACCCACCGACTTGTAGATCAGGATGTCCGTGTCATTGCCACGCGCCTTCACGCTGCCGGTCACCACATCGGCCAGCTCGACGATCTTGCCCACCGGCAGCACGGCGGGATCCGCCAGCACGATGTCCCCGGCCTCGCGCATGGATTGCGGGCGCCACTCCACCACCAGCCGGGCCGCGCGGGAGAGCGCCACGTCGTCCAGCTCACGGGTATGCGGCAGGCTTGAACCGATGGCCGCGACGAAGGCGCCGGGCTTGAGCGAATGGCCGGAAAACAGCGGCGTGGTGGAGCGCGAGGCGGTGACCACGATGTCGGCATGTGCCACGGCCTGGTCCGGCTCGGCAAAATCGACGGGGATGCCGCACTGCTGCGCCAGGCGCTCGGGCATGGCGGCATCGGCATACGGGTCAGACAGCAGGATGCGCTTGAGCGGCAGGGCGGCGGCGAGTTGGCGGGCATGCTGCACGCCTTGCGTGCCGGCGCCGAACAGCGCGAGCACTTCGGCTCCCGGCCGCGCCAGGTGCCGGGCGGCCAACACCGAACAGGCGGCAGTGCGCAGCCGGGTGATCGCACCCGCATCGAACGACGCCAGCGGCCGGCCGTCCTCGGTGGAGAAAATCAGGATGACAAAGGAAAACTGTCCTTTGATGGTGGTGTAGACCTTGGCGCCGGCCACCTGCTGCTCGGGAATCACCGCGCCCAGCGTGGACAGCTTGACGCCACCGGCCTCGGTGCGGATGCGCTCCTGCATGGCGGCCTTGCCCAGTCCGAAGCTGCGGAAGGCGTCCAGCATCACTTGCTGGGCGTCGGCGGGGCTGACGTGGCGGTCGATCATCTCGTCGGTGATATGCAGCATGGATTATTTCCTGGAGTGACGGGAATGGAGGGGTAACTAAAGGTGAGGCGTCAGGCGGGCAAGGCAAGCTTGACCAGCACGCCAACGGCGCCGGCAGTGCACAGCGCCAGCAGCAGCTTGCGCACGGCCTTGGCCGAAAAGCGGTTCTTGAGGCGATTGGAAACGGCAAAGCCGATCAGCAGCATGGGCGACAAGCTCAGGCTGAGCCATAAATCAACTAGCCCGAAGCGGCCGGCGGCGGCCAGCATCGCCAGTGAAAAAGCCGCGCCGGCACACAGGATGCAGCCGATGGTGGCGCGCAACTGTGGCGGTGGCAGGTGTTGCATAACGATGGCAAAGGGCGGGGCGCCCGCCGAGGTGACCGTGCCCATGAAGCCGGACGCGGCGCCCGCCACGGCCATGTTGAGGCCGGATGCCTGCACCCGCCAGCCCAGCAGGCTAAGCGCCACCGCGGCCAGGATCGACAGCGCGAACACCAGCGCCAGCAACCCGGCCGGCAACTGCGTCATCGCCGCTACCGCCACCACCGTGCCGGCGGCGCGGCCAACCAGGGCGTTGCCCGCCGTGCGCCAGGCAATGGCACGGAACTCGCGTATCGCACCCAGCAACGAGACCAGCCCGCCCATGGCAAGCAAGGGACCCGGAGCCAGTTGCGGGAAGAACAGCACGGCCACCGGCGCCGACACCATGGAGAAGCCGATCCCGCCTACGCCCTGCAGGCAGGCACCTACCAGGATCAGCGCGCCCATCATGCCGAATTGCCAGGCGCTGATGCCGGCGGGAAGAAGGGAGGTAAGCGTCATGGCGGATTGGATTGAAGTCTGGGGTTGCGCCCGGCGCCCCGTCGTGTGGCATCCTGCTGGCGCTTCATATTGGTATACAGTCTACATAAAATTCAATGAGAAGGCATCCAGAACCGACGGGGTAGGTGCCGCCGGCTTGCAAAAGGTGCTGAAATCCCCGTTTGAGCGCGGAAATATAAGGGTTTGCACCAGATTGGGTGGATTCCCTAGCTCAGGCAGATTTCGCTTGTTTTGATGCAGATCAAGAATATAGTATACGTTAATGGGGCAGCTATAGCCCCGCAAGACAAAGACGACGGTCTCTACAGATACAGATCCAAGGGGAATACATGCAACACGAAGCGGTGATTGGCGCGGCACACTGGATCTACTTATTGGGCGTGGCGGTGATCGTCCTGACCATGATCCTGCGGGCCAATGTGGTCGTACCGTCGATTCTTGGTACGTTCCTGGTGGTGTTCGCGCTGACCGGTAGCCCGGTCTCGGCGCTGGGAGGCATTTTTTCGGCAAGCCTGGTGGCGGCCAAGGAGTTGTTCAACATCTTCCTGGTCATCGCCTTCATGACGGCGCTGCTCAATTCGCTGAAGACGCTGCGCTCGGATATCCGGATGGTGGAGCCGTTCCGGGTGGTGATGAAAAACGGCCATTCCGCGTTCTTCATCCTGGCTGGCATTACCTACGTGATTTCGCTGTTCTTCTGGCCTACGCCCGCGGTGCCGCTGGTCTCGGCCATCCTGCTGCCGGCAGCGATCGCCGCGGGGCTGCCGCCGCTGGCGGGCGCCATGGCCATTGCGATTGCGGGGCAGGGCATGGCGCTTTCGTCCGACTATGTGATTGGCGTGGCGCCCGGGATCAGCGCCAAGGCCGCCGGCGCCGCGGTCAGCGCGGTGGTGGTAGCCGATCGCGCGCTGGTGCTGTCGATCATCACCGGCGCCATCGCGCTGGCCCTCGCTTATCTGTCCATGCGCAAGCACATCGTGCCTGCCAGCGGCACCTTGCTGACCAATTGGCAAGCGCGCGCGGGCGGCGCCGTTGAAAAGATCGAGCACGCCGGCACCTTCGACAAGGCCGAGATCGCGCGCGGCACCAAACACGACGAGCCGCTCGTCACCGATGCCAATATCGAGCGCAGCCTGGCGATGGTGGCGCTGCGCCGCGTCAAGTGGTCGAAGTGCTTTGCGGTGGTGACGCCGCTTGCCTTCCTGGCGGTGGTGGCCGTGATGGTGCTGCCGAAGATGGGTTCGGGCCTGCCGGAATTGAAAGGCGGCGATGCCGCCGCGCTGGTCGGCGGCGTTGCGGCGCTGTTGATGATGCTGGCCACGCTGGCTGCCGAAGGTCCGCGCAAGATGCTCGACGTGTGCCCCGAGCACATCACCGATGGCTTTGTCTTCGCCTTCAAGGCAATGGGCTCGGTGCTGCCGATCGCCGGCTTCTTCTTTGTCGGCGCCGGCGAGACCGCGGCGCAGATCCTGGGCGTCAGCGCCGACAAGGCGCCCAGCCTGCTGTTCGAGCTGATCCAGGCTTACCAGCACATGATTCCGGACAACCACGTGCTGGTTGCCTTTGGCGTGCTGCTGGTGGGCATGATCACCGGCATCGATGGCTCGGGCTTTGCCGGCCTGCCGCTGACCGGCACGCTGGCCGGCGCGCTGGGCCCGGTGGTGGGCTTCGATTCCGCCACGCTGGCGGCAATCGGGCAGATGGGCGCGGTCTGGACGGGCGGCGGCACGCTGATCGCCTGGTCCTCCCTGATCGCGGTGGCCGGATTTGCCCGGGTGCCGGTGCTCGATGCGGTGCGCGCCTTGCTGGTGCCGGTGCTGATCGGGCTGTGCGTATCCACCGTTTGCGCCATGTTCCTCTGGCGCTGACCCGGTCGCATTGAGTGACAAAAAGCGAGGCCATCCGTGCCTCGCTTTTTTATTTCCGAAGCTGCGAATACCGTCTTCCCAAAAACAGTAGATAGTATACAATCTACATCATGGTGCCGGATGGAGCGGATAAAGCCTCCGGACCACGCAACGCTATCCCCCACCTTGAACTCGTTCCCCCAG
>NZ_BAAILO010000135.1:0-38415 GCF_054589115.1 Cupriavidus sp. 8B
TCGCAACGTAGCGGGTTGGTTACCGCTTTGCCTGGTCAACCCGAGCTTGTTCAGTTGCCTTTGCAAGCTCCGGCCTTTAGGCCGGGGTAGTTGACGATGTACCACCTGTTCGCCATTTCTTGCGGGGAGCGCCATGCCTTGCCCTGCGTTCGCATACCTCCGTATTGACTTTACAGCAACGTCGGCCGTTTTCCTTCGGAACGACCCCGCGTTGACAAAGATAAGCATGGTATCTATAGTTGCGTACAGATATGCAAGTTAGTGGAAGATGTCCCTTGAGGAAGAGTTCTCTATCCCTTGATAGCGAACTACCTCAGCCCCGAGAAGATTGCTGACATTCGCAGCAGGCAGCACAGCTTCGATATGGTGCTGACCGGGCTGGTGTTTGCCGGCTCTGAGCAGGCATGTTTCACGTCAACGACGCCTCTGTCGCCTCGCTCGCGATCAGCGGCATGGTGCGACGGACGCATCGGTGGTATTCACCTAATGGGCGCGTCTCCGCCGATGAGTTCGTGCGGACCGCCCTGCTGGCTGGACTGACGCACAGGAGGCGAGCGTCGCCCCTGTACCGGTCAAGCTAAGGATGGGCAGTGACCATGCCCCTGCGCCTTGACACGACTAAGCTGATCACAAAGGAGATAGTGGAATGAGCGAAGCTGGCCCGACCGCGCCGACGACCAACTTTATTTCTCTGGAGGAGCTGCTCCGGCGGCGTCACAGTTGCCGCGCATTCCTATCGCGTCCCGTGCCGCGCGACGTGATCCAGCAAATCCTCGCCACTGGGCAACGGACTGCGTCATGGTGCAACGCTCAGCCATGGCAGGTGCACGTCGTAAGCGGAGCGCCGCTCGAACAGCTTCGCACCGAGTTGATGACACGCGCGGGGGCGGACGCCCCTGCATCGCCGGAGCTGGACTGGCCCAGGGAATACCATGGCGTGTACCAGGCGCGGCGGCGCGAGTGCGGCTGGGACCTCTACCGCGCCACCGGGGTTCAGAAGGGCGACCGCGAAGGGTCTGCCAGGCAAGCGCGGGAGAACTTCAGGCTGTTCGGCGCACCGCATGTGGCGTTTGTGACCAGCGAGGAGGCACTCGGTACGTACGGGATCCTGGACTGCGGTGCCTGGGTGTCGAACTTCATGCTGGCAGCCAGTGCGATGGGTGTTGGCACGATCGCGCAAGCTGCGCTCGCGTCGTACCCGGACATCCTGCGCAAGCACCTCGATGTCGGAGCCGACCGCCGCATCGTGTGCGGCATTTCATTCGGCTACGAGGACTTCCAGCACCCCGCCAACGGCTTTCGGACCTCGCGCGCGCCGATGGACGAAGTCGTGACCTGGGTGGACTGAGGACGAATGCACGCGTTCCAGCACCGAAGCCCCGCCGCTTGACCGGCGAGCGTCGGGTCATCACCCGCGAATCCCAGCGCGACGATGTGCTCAGGGACATCGAGGGCGAACTGGTCGACGAGAAGGCCTATACCTACGCGGCGCCGGAGGGCGCGACGCACTCCTCGCGGGTTCGTCGATGCATCATATGCGCGCTCGGCTGACGGTGGATATCCACAGGATGGTGCAGCCGTCGAGGCCGCTATGCCGGCAATTCCGTTCTGTTTCTGCGCAGGCGCCGCTGACCCGCCGCAAGCCCTCGTTGACGCCTCACCGGAACGAGGATTTCGCCGTGCCGTTGAAGTCGCGATGGGCGGCCATCGCGGCTGCAGGCAACTGAAGGACTTGTTCATGGCTTTGGCGACGAAGGCCCACCGGCTGATCTCCGCCTAGGTCCGGCGCCCGGCTGCCTGGGCATCAAAGGGTCGCCATGTCAATCACGAAGCGATACTTGACGTCGCTCTTTTGCATGCGTTTGAAGGCCACTTCGATATCCTTCATGTCGATCATCTCGACGTCCGAAGTGATGCCATGCTTGGCGCAGAAATCGAGCATTTCCTGGGTTTCGGCGATGCCGCCAATCAAGGAACCGGCCAGCTGACGGCGCTGGAAGATGAGGTTGGCCACGCCGGGAGACGGGTGCGGACTGTCAGGAACGCCGACCATCGTCATCGTCCCATCCCGCTTGAGCAACGCCATGAAGGCGTCGAGGTCGTGCGGTGCGGCCACGGTATTCAGGATAAAGTCAAAGCTCTTTGCGTGGGCTGCCATTTCGTCGGCATTGCGTGAGACCACCACCTCATCCGCACCGAGGTCGCGGGCTGCCTGCACCTTCGAGATGGAGGTAGTGAAGGCGACCACATGTGCCCCCAGCGCGTGGGCCAGCTTCACGCCCATGTGACCCAGGCCACCGATGCCGACGATGCCGACCTTCTTGCCGGGTCCTGCATTCCAGTGCCGCAGCGGCGACCAGGTGGTAATGCCAGCACACAGCAGCGGAGCGACGGCAGCCAGTTCGGATTCGCGATGCATGATCTTCAGAGCGAAGTGTTCGTCGACCGTAATGCCCGCCGCATAGCCGCCGTAGGTGTTCTCACCGCTACCGTCCAGCCAGCCGTTGTAGGTTTGGAGCCAGCCATGCGGGCCTTCGCAATACTGCTCCAGGCCTTCGTCGCAAGAGGCACAGTGGCGGCAACTTCCGACCATGCAGCCAACGCCAACGATGTCTCCCGCTTTGTGCTTGGACACCGAACCGCCGACGGCGGTGACTCGGCCAATGATCTCGTGGCCCGGTACGATGGGATATCGGATGCCAGGCCACTCGCCGCGCGCGGCGTGCAGGTCCGAGTGGCAGACGCCACAGTACAGGATCTCGATCGCCACATCGTTTTGGCCAACGTCGCGACGGGAGATCATAGTCGGAGCGAGCGGTGTCGTCGGAGACTGTGCTGCATAGGCTTTGGTTTGCATGTTAATTATCCTTGTGCTGTCGGTGAACTGAATCGGAAGAGCGCGAACGGTTTGCTGCGACGCCCGCTTGTGCGGGCATGAGCGTGTCTTGCGCGCATCTGTTGTGCCGATCAGCGGGAGTACGTGACCTCCGCTACCCACGATTCCTTCGGCTGGCTGTGCAGCTTCCAGAATGCTTCTGCAATCCCCTTCGCCTCCTCGGAGCCGGGCTTCACGAAGGCGGCCACCGTGACGGTTGCTACGTGCACGCCGCGGGCCTTGCTCGGCTCAAACAGCCCGAGCGCGAGTGCGCGGATGCCGGCCTTGCCCAGGCTGAGGGACAGGTAGTCTTGATTGGGGGTGATCCCGAAGAAGCCGCCGGTCAACAGAATCGTGCCTGACTGGCGGGCAGCCATCTTAGGCATGACCGTCTTGGCAGCTGCCATCGCACCGCCGACGTTCACCGCGAGATCGCTGGCGAAGGTGTCGATGGGCTGTTCGGCGAGCGTCGCCTGGCGGATGTTCGCGGCGTTGTAGTGCAGCACGTCCAGGGTCCCGTGCAGGGCTTCGACTTCCGCAATCAGCGCGGCAATGTTGGCAGCATCGCTTGCGTCCACTTTGCGGGCTTCTGCCTCATAGCCTTGTGCCCTCAAGCGGGTGGTGAGTTCGAGTGTCCTTTCCATGTTTCGCGCGCCGAGAACCACGCGAAAGCCTTCGCGGGCGAAACGCTCCGCTGTGGCGAAGCCGATACCCGGGCCCGCGCCGATGCTAAGAAATGTTTTCATCTGTTTGTCCTTTTTCCCAGTAGTGGAGGGATCCCCGAGGAGACTAACAGATGCAAAATGGGAGATAATCTGGCGCATGTGAATAAATATCGTGCAAAAAATGCAGGAATTGCTGGGGAGAGTGAGCCTCGATGAACTCTCGGCTTTTGTGGCCGTCGTGGAAGCCAATAGCTTTACCGACGCGGCGAAGATCATCGGACGCGATGCCACGATCATCTCGCGGCGGGTGGGGCAGTTGGAGGACCGCCTCGGCGTCCGGCTCTTGTCGCGAACCACGCGGCGCGTATCGCTGACGGAGGTTGGCACGCTCTACTATCAACGCGTTCGCGCACTGTTGGACGAACTGGACAGCGCAAGCCAGGAGGCGAGCAACTTCGCGGCCAGTCCACAGGGACTGCTGCGGGTTTCCCTGCCGGTCACCTTTGGCCGCAGATGGATTGCGCCCCTGCTGCCCGCATTCATTGCGGACCACCCCAAGATTCGTGTGGATGCCCGATTCGCCGATCGCTATGTCGATGTCGTGGCGGAGGGGTTCGACGTGGCGATACGCGTGGGCGCGCTGCGCGACAGCTCGCTCGTCGCACGCCGGATCGCCCCTTTCCGCAACCTGTTGTTTGCGGCCCCGGCGTATATCGCCGCACACGGACTGCCCCAGGCGCCGGAGGCGCTGGTGGACCACGCCTGCCTGGGATTTAGCAGCCACTCGAGCTGGCCCGACTGGGTGTTGAAGCAAGGCGGGCAACGCAAAACGGTTCGGCCAACCGGTCCGCTCATCGCGGACAGCTCGGAGGCGCTGCTGCAGGCCGCAATTGAAGGCGTGGGCATCATCCTCACGCCGGACTGGCTGGCCGGCTCCGCGGTGCGCAACGGGGAGCTCGTGCCGGTCCTGCCCCAGTGGCAGGGTTCGGAAGATGGAGGCATCTACGCGGTGATGCCGCCCGGCCGTCTGGTGCCGACAAAGACGCGCGTCTTCGTCGACGAGATCACGCGCGCGATCCAGGCAGGCTGGGATCAATAGACCGGGAGACCATCGTAGCGCCAGTTTTGCGGAAATGCGTTACTGGCAATATTGATAGACCGACTCCCGGTCATCAGGTCGCCGGGCTCTCGCCCGGACTACAGGAGCACATTGCCCTCGATGCTCATGGCGGCGAATTTCGCCATTTCATGCTGCTTTCCGTTCAAGCAGTCGGCGACGGTGCATCGGCCGGTCGGGGAGGCAGCACCCTGACGGTATGCGCCGCAATGCGGGCCAACTCGGATTGCGACAATCCGTCGCGCGCCTGGATGGACATGCCTTCGAGCATCGTGTTGAGCGTCGCCGCAAGGGACTTGACGTCCGTCTTCTCCGGAAGGTGACCGTCCTTGATGCCCTGCTTGATGCGCTTCGCGAAGAAGTTCTTGCCCTCCTGACGCAGCTTCCTGATGGCTTCAATGACCTCCACCGAATCCGGCGAGACATTCACCGCGGCCAGCACCACCAGGCAGCCGCAGGGGGCATGCGGCGACAGGAGGATGCTCGCAGCCTCCTTGAAGAAGGCATCGACCGCCCGGTACAGATCGGGCTCGGTTCCCATGCGGGCCCAGGTGGCATCCCAGTACGTATGCTCGTAGAAGTCCACGGCCTCCAGGAACAGCTTGGCCTTGTTGCCGAAGGCGGCGTACAGGCTGGGGGGGTTGATGCCCATCGCCGTGCACAACTCGGCCACGGAGGCGGGTTCGTATCCCCGGCGCCAGAACACGTCCAGAGCACGCGTTAGCGCCTCTTCACGATCAAAGCTACGCGGGCGCCCTTTGGCCCGTAATGTGGCCGGGGAGGTTCCGGTATTCGACATTGGCTCAGTCACCTCTTTGCTTGAAATTCACTTGACACTATCTGTAGTGTCTACTATACAATAGCCGACATCTGTAGCGCGCACTACAGATCTACGGGCAAAGCGGGCGCTTCCGGTAACGGGGGCAAGAGTGGCAGAGTGAGAAGTGATCTATGCGGCAATGTGACATTCAACCAAACCACGATCGGGCGCAGTTTGCGACAGGAGTGGCGACATGATTGAAGCACTCGCGCAAGGCGTGTCCGCCTGGGTCGAGGCTATCCGAGCGCTAGGTGGGGCAGGTGTCGCCTTGTATGCCGCGATCTTCCTGCCGGCGACGCTGGTGTTCGTGCCTGCTTCACCGTTGACGGCCATCGCTGGCTATCTCTACGGGCCGGTGGGGGGGGCGTTGCTCATATCACCAGTAGGGGTGGCGTCCGCGGCGCTGGCGTTCGGTATCGGGAGGACAGTCGCACGTCCATGGGTGCGAAGACGCCTGGCGACCCATCCCAGGCTGGAGGTCATCGACAGGGCCGTGGCCCGCGGTGGCTTTCGCATCGTGTTCCTGCTCCGCCTGGCTTCGATCGTCCCGTTCGCACCGCTGAGCTATGTGCTGGGCGCGAGCCGCGTGTCCGGCCCGAAGTTCGTGCTGGCATCGTGGTTGGGCCTGCTGCCCGGCACGTTCTTGTACGCCTACCTGGGCTCGACGGTCTCCGACGTGGGTCAGATCCTGAGTGGGGAGGCTGTTACTGGCAATGCCAGTCGCGTGTTGACTTGGGTGGGGTTGGCGGCGGCTGTTCTGGCGCTCCTGATCATCGCCCGGTTCGCGCGCAATGCCGTCAACCAAACTATCGAGAAAGAGTTGGAATATGAGCAAACTATTTGAACCATTGACTTTGCGCGGCGTGAGGCTGCGCAACCGTTTGGTGCTGAGCCCGATGTGTCAGTACACCGCCAAAGATGGCCTCGCGAACGAGTTCCACGCCATCCACTACGGCCGCTTTGCGCTGGGCGGGTTCGGCTTGGTGATAGTGGAGGCCACCGCGGTATCGGCCGAAGGCCGGATCACGCATGGTGATTTGGGCCTATGGGACGACGCGCACATCGAACCACTGGCTTCTATCGCAGCGTTCGCAAAAGAGTACGGGGCCGTCCCTGGTATTCAGATCGGCCACGCCGGTCCCAAGGCCAGCAGCCAGCGTGCGTTCCAGGGTGATGGCCCGCTGAACGAACAGGACTTCGCGCGTGGTGAGTATCCCTGGGCAGTGGTATCGCCCAGTGCGCGGCCAGTTGCCGACGGTTGGCTGGTGCCAACAGCGCTCGACGCCAAGGGCATCGACAAGGTCCGTACTGACTTCGCCGCGGCCGCGCGCCGGGCGCTGCAGGCCGGCTTCGAGGTACTGGAGCTGCATTGTGCCCACGGCTACCTGCTCAATAGCTTCCTGTCCCCGCTGACCAACGACCGCACCGACGAATACGGCGGCAGCCTCGAGAATCGTATGCGCCTGCCGTTGGAGATCGCCCGCGAACTGCGGGAGATCTGGCCGCGGGACAAGCCGCTGTTCGTGCGCATCTCGGCGGTGGACGGCAGCCGTGCGGGGCTCTCCATCCAAGATAGCGTGGCGTTAGCCAAAGAGCTCGCCAAGATTGGTGTCGATGTTGTCGATTGTTCTTCGGGTGGCATCGGCAGCTACGAGCATCCGAACGGCTATGGCTACCAAGTGCCCTTTGCCGAGCAGATCCGTCGTGAAGCCGGTATTGGCACGATGGCCGTGGGCTTGATTATCGACGCGCATCAAGCGGAGGCCATCGCCGCTTCGGGCAAGGCCGACCTGGTCGCCCTGGGCCGTGAGGCACTGCACGATCCCCACTTCCCGTTGCACGCAAAGCGGACGCTGAACGCGGGCAATCCAAAGGCCCCCTACGACGACTGGAACATCCAGTCCGGATGGTGGCTGAACGGTCGTGAGAGCAGGCTTCGCCGGCTGGGGCCCTGGTCTACGGCAGACGAGCGCGCCGTGGAACTGAGCGGCGTCTGACTCGGAATCCGGCGCCAAGCATTGGAAGTACACAATCCAAAATCTCAAACAGGAGTGAATTCATGAGCAAGCCAAACTATGTCCAGGAGTACAACGCCATCGTCGAAGTCCTGAACAAGTACAACGATGGGGGCAAGAAGGCCGATAGCAGCGTCATGAAGCCCGCCTTCAGCGAGCAGGCAACTATCTTCGGGGTCGACGCTGACAACAAGCTGACCGGTGGTCCGATTCAGGGTCTGTTCGACACCATCGACAGCGCATTCCGTCCGTCGCCTGAAGCCCAAGGCGTGATCGTCAACGTCGACATCGTCGGTACCGCGGCCAGTGCCCGTATCGATACCAATGACATCTCGGGCTTCTGCTTCACCGACTTCTTCAATCTGCTGAAGGTTGAAGGCAAATGGACGGTCGTCAGCAAGATTTACCACACGCACGCTGCGTAGGCGGAATTGGCGTAAACCGGTGCCGACCTGGTTGGCACAGCATGCATCGCAAGGTCAGTCACTTCGTTTCTTCAAGAAGTACCTACAACAAGTCACGGAGCTGCTGACCCGTCAGGGCATGTGAGCAGTCGGCAATACCATTGCTTGCACCACACCCAAGCTATTTGAAACCGGGACGCCCAGAGCGTCCCGCCATCCGAGAAAGATCATGAGCAAGAACATCAAGGCCGTTCCGACCAACGAGTACAACGCAGTCATTGCCGTTGCCCAAAAGTATGTCGACGGACTGCGCATCGGCAGTGCCGAGGGCGTCGCCACGGCGTTCCACAAGGACGCCGTCATGTACGGCTTCACCAACGGTGAACTGCTGGGCGGTCCGATCGGCAACCTGTTCGACTTCGTCCGCAAGAACGGCAAAGCGCCGGAGATCACCACGCGCCTTGACGTTCTGGCCATCACACCGACCACCGCCGTGGTGCGCGTGGACATGGAGAAGGACGCCATTGGCGCCGACTACAACGACTACCTGACGCTGATCAAGATCGACGGCGACTGGAAGGTGATCGCCAAGGTCTATCACCAGTTCGAAGGCTGATTCGCTCGGTCCGGCCCGCTGCATGCGGGCCGGACCGCTAATCAGGAACGCACTTTTAAAGAGAGGCTCGCCATGCAATTTTCTTCCATGACAACTCGACTGGACGGCGTACTCCGGCAAGCGATCGCACAGAACCGCATCGTCGGTGCGGTGGCCCTCGTCAGTCACGATGGCGAGCTGGTCTACCACAGCGCTGCGGGCCAGGCAGACCGCGAAGCGGGAACGCCCATGAGAGAGGACAGCATCTTTCGGCTCGCATCTGTCACCAAGCCGCTCGTCTCGGCCGCCGTCATGCGTCTGGTGGAAGAAGGATTGCTGGCCCTGGACGCTCCGGTGACGCGCTATCTTCCCGCATTCCGCCCACGAATGGCCGACGGCAGCGAACCGGCCATCACGATCCATCAACTCCTCACGCACACCTCAGGCCTGGGCTACCGCTTCCTAATGCCGGAAGGCAGCGACTACCACCGGTTCGACATATCGGATGGCCTGGATCAGCCCGGTCTGGGCATCGACGAGAACCTGTCCCGGTTGGCGTCCGCCGCACTCCTGTTTGCGCCGGGAGAGCGTTGGTCTTACTCGCTGGCCATCGACGTGCTCGGCGCCCTGGTCGAGAAGGTCGAGGGCCGCACCTTGGGCGAGATCGTGCGGGACCGGGTGACAGGGCCGTTGGGCCTGTCGGACACTGGCTTTCAGGTGGCGGACGTGTCGCGACTGGTCAAACCGTACGCCGATGGTGTGCCGGCGCCGGTCCCTATGACCGACGGAATGGCGGTTCGGCTCGATATCCCGTCGTTCGAGGGCTGGGTGCGTTTCGCGCCTAGCCGTATTTTGAATCCCGCCTCCTACCATTCGGGCGGCGCTGGCATGGTCGGCACGGCAGCTGACATCCTACGCTTCCTCGAGGTCATCCGTACGGGCGGCGCACCGCTGCTCAAGCCGGAGACGCTCCAGAAGATGACGCATGACCAAGTGGGTGTGCAGGCCCAGGCGCAAGGCCCGGGCTGGGGGTTCGGCTACGGCTGGGCGGTGCTCTCCGATGCCAGCCAGTCCGACTCGCCCCAGGGGCAGGGCTCCCTTCAGTGGGGGGGCGTCTATGGCCACTACTGGTTCGTCGACCCGATCAACAAGTTGAGCGTCGTCTCCCTGACCAACACGGCCTTCGAAGGCATGTCCGGAGGCTTTCCGTTCGCAATCCGCGATGCTGTCTACGGCCACTCGACGGCATAAATCGCATCCCGCAAGCAAAGGGAGGATCATGAAGAAAGTCTTTATCGTCGGCGGCGCCGGCAAGGTCGGTCGCCGTCTCGCACATCAGCTGGCCGAGCGTGGGTACCAGCCGCTCGCGCTGTACCGCAACCCTGAGCAGACCGAAGAGCTGAAGGCGCTGGGCGCGACGCCGGTCTCCGGCAGCCTCCTCGAACTCGAAGTGGCCGGACTGTCCCAATTGATGACCGGTAGCGATGTCGCGGTATTTTCGGCCGGCGCCGGCGGCAAGGGGGGCATGGAGATGACCAATGCCATCGACGGCCGCGGGCTGGAACTGGCGGTGGCCGCGGCACGGCAGGCCGGCATCAAGCGTTTCCTACTGGTCTCGGCATTCCCCGAGTCCTTCCGTGGCAAGGAGGTCTCCGGGACATTCGAGAACTACATGGCTGTGAAGAAGCTCGCGGACGTGCATCTGGCCGAGACGGATCTGGACTGGGTCATCCTGCGTCCGGGCACATTGCTCGATTCGCCCGGCACCGGCAAGGTGCGCACGGGGCTGGCCATCCCCTACGGCGATGTGCCGCGCGATGACGTGGCAGCCGCTCTGGTCGAGGTTATTGAGCGGCCAGCGGTGAACCGCGTCATCATCGAGCTCACCCAAGGTGACACACCGGTGGGCGAGTCCGTACAACGGCTCGCGCACGCCTGACCGCAGGCACATCATGGAATTCACGTTGAAGCTGCTGCTGGTCGGAACCACCGGGTTGGTGGGCCGCCATGTCCTGGACCTGGCACTGGCCGACCCTCGTGTCGGCGCGGTGGTAGCGCCCACCCGCCGCGCATTGCCGGAACACCCCAAGCTGTTGGCACCGCGCGTGGACTTCGACCGTTTGCCGCAGGGCGCCGACTGGTGGCAGGCGGATGCCGTCATCTGCACGCTAGGTACCACCATGCGGGCAGCCGGTTCCCAGGCGGCGTTCCGCCGTGTGGATCACGACTATCCGCTGGCCGTGGCACGGCTGGCGCGGGAGCGCGGCACACCGACCTACGTGCTGAACTCGGCCATTGGTGCGGATGCGTCCTCGCGATTCTTCTACAACCGCGTCAAGGGCGAGCTGGAACAGGACTTGGCCGGCAAAGGCTTCGAGTCGCTGACCTTCGTGCGGCCAGGCGTCATAGGCGGGAACCGTGATGAGTTCCGCCTTGGCGAGCGCGGTCTGGTGCTTGGGCTGAAGTTGGCCGCGCCGCTGCTCCCGAGGCGCTGGCGCCTCAACCCGGCGCGTCAGATCGCCAGAGCGCTGCTCGAGGCGGCCGTTAGACCGGAGCCAGGGGTTCACGTCGTCACGTCCGACCGGCTGGTCGAGGTGGGATGTGGGCCGCATTCTCTTTAACAACGAAACGAAATTGCGAGGAATTGAGTTATGCCAACGGTTGAGTATTCCGCGGTCGTCGACGCCCAAGCAGGTCGCGTTTGGAGCGTCCTGAAGAAGTTTGGTGAAATCAGCAAGTGGCACCCAGCCATTCCCGAGAGCGTCATCGAAGCTGGTCAGCCCGACGGCATGGTCGGTTGTATTCGCCGGCTCACACTCCAGGACGGTGCGATCCTGCGCGAGCGCCTGTTGGCGGTCGATGAGAGCAACCTGAACTTCTCCTACCGATTCGAAGAAGCGCCGCTGCCGCTGGACAACTATGTGGCCATGGTGAAGTTGATACCGTTGACCGGGCAGGACAAGACGGTCATCCAGTGGTCGGCGAACTTTGAGACACGCGAACCTGATCCACAAGGGCAGTACGCAGCGGCAGTCCAGGAGCTCATCGTCACCGGACACATGAGCCTGCAGCGCCACTTGAACGAGGCCAAGGTGGGCTGAGCCGGCGATCCCCGGTTCATGTTAGCTTGAGCCGGGGCATTTCATTCTTTAAGGAATTAGAATGGACAAACACATTGCTCCGGTTGCTCTGGAGAAAGCGTATCGACTCATCAACCATGGCCCGACGGTCCTGGTGTCGGCGCGTCATGGCGGTATGCAAAACGTCATGGCTGCGGCATGGGCTTGCGCGCTGGATTACTCCCCGCCGAAGCTGACCGTGGTGTTGGACAAAATTGCGAAGACCCGTGAACTGGTGGAGAAGAGTGGCACCTTCGTGATCCAGGTGCCCACAGTGGCGCTATTGGAGCTCACGTATCAGGTAGGACATCGCAGTCTTTCCACCGACCCCAAGAAACTGGCGCGTAGCGGCGCGGATCTGTTCGGTATCGATGGCTACGACTTGCCTTTTGTCTCCGGATGTTCGGCATGGCTGGCCTGTAAGCTTATGCCAGAGCCACGCAATCAGGAGGCCTATGACCTGTTCATCGGTGAGATCGTTGGCGCTTGGGCGGATACGCGTGTATTCAAGGACGGTCACTGGAACTTTGAGAGCGCGGATCCGGCATTGCGTAGTCTGCACTACATCGCAGGCGGCCATTTTTACGCTATTGGCGACGCCTTGACTGTCGGTGATGGGAAGCTGGAGCAGGACTGACGAAGTCGGTTTCCTTGTCGGGAAGGCACGATTCATGCAAAAAGGATCGGCGTGGCTCACCGAAACCTGTCCCTGCAACACCGATGACGCGCACACCTTGGGTGGTGTTATCGCTGTGCCACGCACTTGACGAAGATCATGCAGCCCGAGCAGGCGCGTCGGCCGATGCTTCTGCGAGTACCCGCAGCGCGGCATCTCGCGCATTTGCCACGTGAGTCCGGGCTGCCAGTTCGGCGCCATCTTCGTCCCGTGCTTTGATCAGCTTGTGTAGCTTCTCTATCTCGCGCAGGCTGGCAGGTAGTCGATCGGGATGCATCAGAGATGTCGTTCGTAGCAAGTTGATTCGGCTGTAAAGGCCAATCAGCGCTTCCTTGATCAACGAGTTCCCACAATGATCGAGCAGAACGTCGTAAAGCTGCGTTTTCGCCCGCAGTACGCCTTCCTTGTTCTGGGCTAAGGCTTGCACTCGCAGTTCCTTGACGGCAGCGCCAAAGCTGACAATCGCGCTGCTGTCTGCAAGACGCGCGAATTCGCGCGCGGCGAAACCCTCGAGCAATCCTCGTATGGCGTAGAGCTCTGCGGCTTCGCTGGCCGAGATCACTGCGACGACGGGACCCTTGTGCGGAACATTGCGCACCAGCTTCTCGGCTTCCAGCTTGCGCAAAGCCTCGCGGACCGACGTGCGGCTTACACCGAGACGTTCGCAAAGATCCCGTTCAACCAGACGCGAGCCGGGCGGAAAGGTACCGCCCATGATGGCGTCGCGCAATGCCTTTTCCACTTGGCTGCGAAGCGTCTCCGCCTGTAGTATCCCAATCTCTGCACTCATATGGCCTCTTGTCGACAACGATTGCTGCCCTGCGCTTCGTCAGGGAGGCAGGCCATCATATTCTAATACAATGTGATCGTGTGCACACTTGTGCACCGGCTGCGGAAGGCGCCATACCTTCCTTACTTTCGGCCGCCGACCGGAAGATGCGAAACACAGGCCTTACTGCCCAGAACCATCGTGGGTTCCCGGAGCATGATGGGGCCGTGCTCGGCATACCATCGCATACGACAGCGCATTCCTCTACCTCCGCCTGTGACTGGGGGGGGCCGGCTATCCCATTTCCTCCGTCGCCATTCGCACCAGCGCGTCGCTGTCCAGGCGAATGACCGTTGCCAACCGCGACAGCGTCTCACTCTATGACTGGGGCGTCCCTCTGGACCATCGCCCAAAGCCGGAGTACGCCCCTTGATACCGCACTCGATCGTGCCCGACGCATCGTCATACGGAAAACGCGCGATTTCATCTCCCGTCGCGGGATTGATCGAGAGGACTGCCCGCATGCTGTGAGCGTTGTGCATGAAGCTCTCGTCTGGTAATCGATTACGGCGCGTCGCCATACTCATCGTCTTATACGCATTCAATCATATTGACAGATTGTATGACAAGAATATAGAGTGGATTCTACCGAAGGCAACAGAGCTTCATCGCCTAACAGGAGACACTGACATGCTCGGCGAGATTGCGGTTATGACCAAGCCCGGAGAGCTTGAGTACCAACACTACGAAGTGCCGGAGCCCGGACCGGGTGCCTTGGTTCTTAGAATCCTGCAGGCAAATGTCTGCGGTTCGGAACTCCATATCTGGCGGGGCCACCATCCCGTCAAGAAGCGCGGAGGTATCGGTCACGAGATGGTGGGCGTCGTGCATGCCTTGGGGGATGGGGTGACCACCGATTGCGCGGGCGAACCGCTTACGATCGGTGATCGCGTGGTAGCCACGTACTTCCAGACGTGCCTGCGTTGTCCGCAATGCCTGGATGGCCAGTACAACCTATGTGACAACGCCTATCAATTCTTCGGTCAGCAGCCCGAGGTCGCGCCACATTTCCACTCGGGATTTGCCACTCACATCTATATCCATCCCCGTCAGCACTACTACAGAGTGCCAGATAACGTGCCGAACGCGGCCGCGGCCAGTGCCAACTGCGCGCTGTCGCAGGTGTATTTCGGCCTCGACCGTATCGGATTGCGTGATGGCGACACGCTCGTCATTCAAGGTGCAGGGGGCCTTGGCTTGATGGGCGTGGCGCTGGCAAAGACTCGCGGCGCTCGAGTCATTGTGATCGACGGAATTGCGCAGCGTCTGGTACAGGCATCGGAGTTAGGTGCGGACCACATCCTCGACATGAACGACTATCCGGCGGCAAGCGATCGCATTGCCGCGGTCCAGGCGCTGAGCGCCGGTCGTGGTGCAGACGTGGGAATGGAAGTGACCGGTGTGCCGGAGGCGTTCAACGAGGCCGTGACGGGGCTGGTTCGTCGAGGCGGGCGCTATCTCGTGATGGGCAACCTCTCGCCCGGATTCACCATCCCATTCGATCCAGGACTACTGACACGGCGGGCCGTCCAGGTCATTCCCGTCGACAGATATGACGGACGGTACCTTCACAAGGCGCTGCGCTTCCTCAGCGATTATCAGGGCACCTTTGCCTTCGACAAGCTGCTGGACTCGCACTTCCATCTCCGTGATGTGCGTCTGGCGCTCGACAAGTCAGCACGCCGCGAAGTGACGCGCGCCAGCATCGTCATTGAGTAACCGAAAGCACCAAGAAACAAAATGGAGACAAAGAGCATGAAAACGGCCGTGTGCCTTGCAGTGGCACTACTCTCAACTGCCTCCGCGATGGCGCAGACATACCCGTCACGGCCAATTCGGATGGTGGTCCCTTATGCCGTGGGCGGAAGTACCGACATCCTGGCGCGCATCGTCGCCACTGGGATGAGCCAGTCCCTTGGACAGAGCGTCGTGGTGGAAAACCTGGGTGGGGGTGGGGCGACCATCGGCACGCAAAAAGTGGTCAAGTCAACGCCGGATGGATACACGCTGACGTTCGGGAACATGGGCTCGATGTCGGCCAATGCTTCTCTCTATCCGAAACTTGACTTCTCACCGACGCGGGATCTGGCGCCGATCGGGCTGGTTGCAACCATCCCGATGGTGATGTCCGTCAGCACGCAGAGTGGCTTACAGGATCTCCCCGGCCTCATGCGCCAGCTACGCGCAACGGGCAGGAAGGTCAACGTTGGCAGTTCAGGCCCGGGATCGACTGGTCATCTGGCTGCGGCATCCTTCCTATCGCTCACTCACACGAATGCGGAGATCATCTCCTATCGAGGTGCGGGGCCGGCCATGAGCGACCTGATGGCGGGGACGATCGATGTCCTGATCGACCAGACCGTCACGATGCTGCCGATGCATAAGGGAGGGAAAATCAAGGCGATCGCAGTGTCAGCTGATAAGCGAATCGCCACCATGCCGGACGTGCCCACCTTTGCGGAAGGTGGCGTTCCTGAGTTCAAGCTGGCCGTGTGGAATGCTGTCGCGGCGCCCGCCGGCACTCCGAAGCCCGTGATCGACAAGCTGGCGCAGGCTCTGCGCGAGACGCTGGAGCGCCCGGAGATCCGCATGCGGCTGGCAGAGTATGCCGCTGACATTCCCTCCGCCACGCAGCAGGGCCCGGCGGCGTTCGCGCGGCTGCTCAGCGCAGACACGGAACGCTTTGCCAGGCTGGTCAAGGAGACCGGCATTCGCGTCGAGTGACGCTCACCCGTCGACGTGCCCGCGCGGCATGGAGTCGTTATTGTTTTAAGGCCGGCGGAAGCGTCCGCTAAGCCGCCCCACAACTGGAGAGATTGATGAACAAGGAACTTTTCGACAAAGGTCTTGCAACGCGCCGCGCGGTACTGGGCGCGGAATATGTTGACGCCTCTATTGCGAACGCTGACGATTTCAATATGGCGATGCAGGAGCTGGTGACCCAATACTGCTGGGGCGATGTCTGGAACCGGCCTGGCCTGGACCGCCGCACGCGCAGCTTCCTGAACCTCGCGATGATCACGGCCCTGAACCGTCCGCATGAACTGAAGCTGCATGTGCGGGGCGCGATCAATAATGGGCTGACCAAGGATGAGATCAAAGAGGTGTTCCTGCAGGCGGCGATCTATTGCGGCGTGCCGGCTGCAATCGATAGCTTCCGGACCGCCCGGGAAGTGTTCAAGGAGATGGGGATCTGAGATGACAGCCATGAAAGTTGCTTTTGTCGGCCTCGGGATGATGGGGGTCCCAATGGCCTCGCGCATCGCGGGGGCTGGCCATCGCGTGTACGTCGCGGATACGGATTCGACGCGTATCGAAGCGTTCACGAGAGACCACGGTGCGATGGCACTGACAGTTGACGTGCTTCCCGAGCTCGATGTGCTCATCACGATGCTGCCGAACTCCAAGATCGTTGAGCAGGTACTGCTTGGCTCGGGCACGGCACAGGGATACTCGGCGGGCATGCGGCCAGGGTCGACGGTGATCGACATGAGTTCTTCCGAACCTGCCCAGTCCAAGGCGCTCGGAGCCCGGCTGGAGACGGCGGGCATCCACTATATCGATGCACCGGTGTCGGGCGGCGTGAAGCGTGCTGTCGAAGGGGCGCTCGCCATCCTGGTCGGCGGGACTCCCGAGATCATCAGCGCCCACCGTGAACTGCTCGCCCTGATGGGAGGCAAAATTCTTCATGTTGGCGATGCCGGCGCCGGCCATGCGGCGAAGGCGCTGAACAACTATGTGTCGGCAGCAGGACTCGTGGCCACCGTGGAAGCACTACAGATTGGGGCTCGTTTCGGCATCGATCCGGCAACGCTCACCGACGTCCTCAACGCATCCAGCGGTCAAACCAACACGTCGCTGAACAAGGTGAGACAGTTCATGCTGAACGGTACGTTCGGGTCGGGCTTTGCACTCCAACTCATGGCCAAGGATCTGGGCATCGCCGAAGGGCTCGCCGATTCTGTTGACTACCCCATGACCATGGGGAAGGTCTGTGTCTCCATGTGGCGGGATGCTGCGAAGGATGCGACGCCGGCTACCGACCATACCGAGATGTATCGCCTGTTGCCCGCACAGGCATAGCGGTTCCTCCGGTGGAAGAGTACTGAAGGTGATACGTTCCCACGTAAAAAGCGCGGGAACGTATCAGGGCAGACTTCCTCCGCTTGGTAAGGCGCTCAGACTTGAACGCCCGCACTTCAACTATTTGCGATCAATCCAGACTGTTTGCGCGTTCATAAACTCCCGGACGCCGAAGTGAGAGAGTTCGCGGCCATAGCCGCTCTTCTTCACGCCGCCGATCGGGACCCGGGGGTCCGATGCGGAATAGCCGTTGATGAAGACGCCGCCAGTTTCCATGCGCCTCGCGAACGCTTTGGCTTGTTCCCGATCAGCTGTCCAGATGGCGCCGCTCAGGCCGAACTCGCTGTCGTTGCCTAGCGCGATCGCGTGCTCAGCGTCGCGTGCGACGGTCAATGCGGCAACCGGGCCGAAGGTTTCTTGGGCGAATGCCACCATGCCAGGGCGTACTTCAAGCACTGTAGGCGCATAGAAACTGCCGGGCCTTTCGAGCTTTCTCCCGCCAGTGAGCAGCCTGGCTCCTTGGGTGATCGTCTGCTGGACCTGGCAGTCCAATTCCTCTCGTAGATCATCACGCGCCATCGGGCCCACATACGTGTCCGTGGCCTCCGGGTCGCCCACCTTCAATGCTTCGACAGCGGCGACGAACTTGCTTGTAAAGGCTGCGGCGATGGGTTCTTCGAGGATGATGCGCTTCGCAGCAATGCACACCTGACCGGCGTTCAGGAACCGGCTGCTAACAGCCGCTTCGACCGCGGCATCTATGTTGGCATCGGCGAGCACGATGAAAGGATCCGAACCGCCGAGTTCCAGGACCGTCTTCTTCAGCGCCGCGCCCGCCAGTGCGGCGACGGCGCTGCCTGCGCGGACGCTTCCCGTGAGGGTCACGGCGACGATGCGCGGATCCTGTATGGCGCATCCGACCAGATCCGGGGTGACATTGATGACCGTGAATGCCCCGTGCGGCAGTCCCGCTTGTTGCCAGATCCGTGCCAGCGCGTAGGCGCAGCCCATTACGTTTGGCGCGTGCTTCAGCACATAGGCGTTGCCACCGAGCAGGATCGGCACGGCACCGCGCATCACCTGCCATAGGGGGAAGTTCCAGGGCATGATAGCCAGCACCTGGCCTAAGGGCAGGTACGATACGTAAGCTTGTTTGCCGATGCTGGTGTCATCGTCACTCAGGAATTTCGAGCCGTGCTCTGCGTACCATTCGCAGAGCAGCGCACACTTTTCCACTTCAGCGCGTGCTTGCGAGATGGGCTTTCCCATTTCACGGCAGGCGATCAGAGCCAGGTTGGCAGCATCCGCGCGTAGTGCGGATGCGACCCGAAGTAGCAGCGCTACACGCTCCTCCTTCGTTGATGCGGCCCAAGTTTGGTAGCCTGTCTGTGCGCTCGCCAGATGTAAGAGTAACTGGTCTTTGGATTCGTAGGGGTACTCCGCGATCCATTCTCCGGTCGCGGGGTTCCGGGATACAGCAGTGTCGGTAGTCATGTTCAATTTTCGCTTTTGGATTCCGGTGGCAACTCTCGCTGGCCTTTTTTTGAGGGCTAGTTCATCAGCACGACGTCCCGCAAGCCGCTGCCGGAGTGCAGGTGATCAAAGCCTTCATTCAAGGTGTCCAATGTCCAGGCGCGTCCCATCAGCCGATCCACCGGTAGCCGGCCGCGTTGATACAGCGAGATGTAGCTGGGGATGTCGCGGGCCGGCACGCCGGAGCCAAGGTAGCTGCCGCGCACCGTGCGTTCCTCACCGACAAGTTGCGACAGCGCCAGTGGGAAGCGGGCGGAGGGGTTCGGCAGTCCGGAAGTGATGGTGGTACCGCCGCGGCGGGTGATGCGATGTGCGAGCTCGAAGGCGGGCACCGAACCGGCCATATCCAGCGCAAAATCGACGCCTCCCTTCGTACGCTCCCGAACCGCCTCGACGGTGCCTTCATCACCGGCGTTGACCGCAAGGGTGGCACCGAGTTCGCGCGCCAACTGAAGCTTGGCCTCGTTCAGGTCAATCGCGACGACTTCCCCGGCGCCGGCGGCCATGGCGGCAATCAGGGCGCTGAGCCCGACCCCGCCAAGGCCAACCACGGCGACAGACTGGCCAGGGCGGGGCGGGGCCGCATTGATAACCGCGCCGGCACCGGTTAGCACGGCACAGCCGAACAGCGCCGCCTCGCGATGCGAGATCTCTGTATCGAGGCGCACGCACGAGCGCCGGGACACGACTGCATAGTCGGCGAAGCAAGAAACGCCGGTGTGGTGATTGAGCGGTGCCCCATTCAAGGACAGGCGTCGGTGTCCGTCGAGAAGCGTACCAGCGGCGTTCGCCGCGGCGCCAGGCTCACAGAGTGCCGGCCTGCCTTCCATGCAAGGAAGGCACGATCCACAGCTCGGGACAAACACCAGAACGACGTGGTCGCCCGGAGCCAGATCGACAACACCGGCTCCGCATTCGACCACTTCCGCGGATGCCTCGTGGCCGAGCGCGATTGGCATGGCACGCGGTCGATCGCCGTTGATGACAGACAGATCGGAGTGACAAAGGCCGGCGGCTTTGATTCGGACGAGCACTTCACCCGGACCCGGCCGGGATAGCTGCACTTCCTTGACGTGGATAGGGCGGCTATGTGCGAATGGTGTCGCGGCTCCCGACGCGAGTACGACAGCGGCGCGCATCTTCATGGACATGATGCTCCTCTATTGTGTTGCTAGCTGTTTAGGCGGCCTCAAGGTTGGGGAGTACATCCCGTTCATAGAGAGGGTAGGGGCGTCAACGGCGCTTCGTGCAAGCATACGATTTCGTGATCGGGGTCGCCGTAGCGCGGAAAACGCTGCAACACCAGTGGGTCGTGGCCGGGGATGAAGTGATCCGGGCTTTCGCAGAGGGACATAAGCCGTCCATAGCCATCCAGCATGTTGCCCACATGATGAACAATGGGGAACGGGGAGTGGCCGAGCGCATTGGCATAGAAGTGGCTCGCATCGGACGCAAGTACCACCCAACCACGTGCGGTGAACACCCGAACTGCCTGAAGCCCCGCGGTGTGGCCGCCGACATGCACCAGTTGCAACCCATTGCCGATCTCTTCGTCACCGTCATAGAAGCAGACGCGCTTGTCATAGACGCCATGTACCACCTGCACGATATCGTCTACCGAATAGGCGTGCCGCAGGACGTCATGCCGCATGCAACTCCCTGTTGCAAATTGAAGTTCGCGCTCCTGAACGTGGATACGTGCGGCGGGCAGTTTGGTCAGGTTACCTGCGTGGTCGTAGTGCAGATGTGTCACCAGCACGTCGGCCACCTGGTGGGAGGAGACGCCGAGATGGCCAAGGGCCTCGACCGGACAGCGAAGCATGGTGCGCTTGCGCAGATCGGCGGCACTGGCATTGAAGCCGGTATCGACCATCCAGCAACGTCCCTCCCGCCGGATCAGCCAGACGTAGTAGTCCATCGGCATGGCCGCGTCGTGCGCATCGGCAGAGATGAAGTTGTCCCGGCGCTGCCGGTGAACCGTGGCATACCGTAAGGCGTAGATCTCGTGATGAGCTGGCATAGTCCGGCGTGCTCCTGGTCGTATCAGATGGTCCGGCCGCCGTCCACCGGGAACTCGAGGCCGGTGAAGAATTCCGCTGCCTCGCTGGCGAGGAAGACCGCTGCGGCCGCAACGTCCCGGGGCTCGGAGAAGCGACCGAGAGGGATGGTAGCCAGGAACTTGGCCCGGTTCTCCGGCGTATCAGGCACGCCGAGGAACTGCTCGAACATGGCCGTCAGACCAATTACCGGGCAGATCGCATTGACGCGGATCTTCTCCGGACCCAGTTCGACGGCCATCGCTTTCGACAGGAGATTGACCGCGCCTTTCGAGGCGTTGTACCAGGTGAGGCCAGGTCTGGGCCGGATTCCGGCGGTCGAGCCGACGTTGAGTATCACGCCTCCGTCGCCTCGAGCCCGCATGTGCGGCAGTACCGCCTGTGTCATGTAGTAGATCGACTTCACGTTGATCGCGAACACGCGGTCGAAGGCGGCTTCGTCAACTTGCAGCATCGGCTGATTCTTGTGGGTAACGCCGGCATTGTTGACGACGATGTTGGGTACGCCGAAAGTGTCCACGCAGTGCTGAACCATTGCGTTCACATCTGTCGCCTTTGAGACGTCACACGTGAATGCCGTCGCGCTCGCGCCCAGCTCGTTGGCAACCCGGCGGGCGCCCTCGCCGTTGACGTCTGCCACTACCACCTTGGCCCCCTCGGCGATGTAGGCTTTGGCGATGCCCTCGCCGAATCCGCTGGCACCGCCGGTCACGATTGCCACTTTGTTGGTCAATTGGCCCATATGATTGTTGTCTCCTTCCAATGCTGTTGAGGATCAAGCACGCGCTCAGGCGGCTTGCATTTCGATGCTCGGCCGCAATGCTCCGCGTTCGAGCGTCAGGGTTTGATCGGGGATGTCGCGCAGCAGACTCGCGTTGGACTCGGTTACCACGACACACAGGTCAGGCTGCAACTGGCGCAGCCGTCCCAGGGCTTCCGCGTACTGCAGGGCGAGTACCGGGGCGAGCCCCTGGAAGGGTTCATCGAGCAGCACTAGCCGGGTACCTACCATCAAGGCGCGCCCGAGGGCGACCATCTTCCCTTGCCCTCCGGAAAGGGCAGCGCCGGAGCGAGGCATCATATCCTTGAGCTGAGGCACCACTCGCATTACCGACTCGAGTCTGGCCCGGATTTCGGCCTCTCCGAGACGAAGGACTTCACAGGGTAGGCGCAGGTTCTCAAGCACCGACAGCGTCGGATAGATGACACGGTCCTCGGGGGCGTAGCCGATTCCCAGTGCGGCGCGCCGGTGCGCCGGTAGCCTGAGGACGTCATTGCCATCCAGGGAGACTGAACCGGCCTTGGCCGGGACCAGCCCCATGATTGTGCGCAGCATCGTGGTTTTGCCGGCGCCGTTCCGGCCGACGACCGCCACGGTGGTCGCGGCGTGAAGTTCGGCGCTGACGGATCTCAACACGCTGGTGCCTGCCAGCTCTACACTCACTCGATCCAGTTTCAGCATCACGCGCTCCCGAGAACTTCGCGCCGCACCTGCTCATTGCGCAAGACTTCGGCCGGAGGGCCGTCGGCGGCGACACGGCCGGCAATCCAGGCCGCGACGCGGGTTGCATAGCGGCTGACGATATCGATGTCATGCTCGACGAACCAGCAGGTGACACGCCGTTCTTCGAGCGCCCCCATCAAAGTGGCCATCAGGGCATGCTTGTCTTCCGAGGCGACCCCGCTGGTGGGCTCGTCCATGATCAACAACTTGGGATGCAGCATCAGTGCCATCGCGACGTCGAGCAGCTTTCGGTGACCCTCGGGCAACGCGGAGGCAGGAAGATCGGCGCGGTCACGCAGCCCGACCAGTTCCAGCGTGTGGTCGATCTCGTACTTATCGACAGAGTCGGCCAGCGAACGCAGGAAACTCATCCGGCGAGCGCGAGCACCGGCGGCAATCTCCAGGCATTGGCGTACGCTGTGCTCCAGGAAGAGTTGCGGTAGCTGGAAGGAGCGAGCTAGCCCTCGGTGGACGATGATGCGAGGAGGCAGGGCCGTGATGTCGTGGCCGGCGAAGAAGACGCGACCGCCGGACGGTTTTAGGAAGCCTGTGCAGATATTCACGAAGGTGGTCTTCCCGGCCCCGTTCTGGCCAATCACAGCCAGACGCTCTCCCTCGTGCAGCTCGAAGTCGATGTTGTCGGCGCCCACGACGCCGCCAAAGTGGAGGGTCAGCCCTTGCGTGCGAACCAGCGGTTCCATCTTGCTTCCTTAGTGGTGGGTGGGGTTGACGTTGCCTTGCGGCGCGACATGAGTCCAACAATGCCATCCGGGGCGGCCAGGATGACCAGGATCAGGGTGCTCCCGAGCAGCATCTGCCAGATGCCGGTCATGTAGGCGCCGGCATAGAGTTTTACGATCTCGAACACGGTGGCGCCAAGGAAGGCACCAAAGGCATGGCCCGCTCCACCGAGAATGATGATGAACACATACTCACCCGATCTGAGCCAAGAGCCCATATCAGGGGTGACGAGTCCCTGGATCAGCGCGAAGAGCGCGCCGGACAGACCCACCAATGCGACGGACAGCATGTACCCTTGCCACAGGATCCGTCGGGGTGAGAGGCCCAGGTACTCAAGGCGCGTTTCGTTCGTCTTGATCCCCGCCATGGCTTCGCCGCTGGCGGAGCGGAAGTAGCGTTGCACCAGCCAGCCGAGGCCGATGGAGAGCAGTAGCGACAGGACGAGCAGGGCGGTTTCAAATTCGTTTCTGTCGAACTCCACACCGGCGAGGTGGGGACGGACGATCCGAAGCCCATCGGTGCCGCCCGTCCAGGTGTAGAGCTTGCCGATCAGGGAATACAGCACCATGCAGACGGCAAGATTGAGCATGCCGAAGAAGATGCCGCGATAGCGGACCACGAACAGCCCCACCACGGCGCCGACGCAAAGGCTGGCGCTCGTGCCGCCGATGATCAGCGCAAGGGCGTCGAGTTCAGGCCATGCACGCGCCAGGAACGCCACGGCATAGCCGGAGATGCATGCGTACAAGGCGTGACCGAACGATATCTGGCCGGCGCGCATGAGTACGCCGACGCCAAGCGCCGCGAGACCGAAGCTTAGTGAGACGATTGCGGGCGTTTTTGTCCACGGAGCAACCATTCCAAGCAGCAGTGCCGTAGCCGAACCGATGAATACAAGGAATCGAACTAACATCAGATCCTCCGAGCTTGAACGACTGTGAACAGCCCGTTGGGGCGCACCAGCAGGACCGTGACCATGATCAGGTAGGGAACTGCGACTTCCAGTTCCGGCAGCGTGTAGATAGCCATGGAGCGAGCCAGACCGATCAGCGTGGCGGCGACGAGCGCGCCCGTGATCTGGCCAAGGCCTGCCGTAGCAACGACGGCGAAGGAGAGCACGATCATGTCCGTACCGGCGCCGGGAACCAGTGAGGTAGTCGGCGCGGCCAAGGCTCCGCCCAGTGCGCCGAGGACCCCCCCGAAGACGAACGTCAGCAGACCGATGCGTTTGGCGTTGATGCCCAGCGCGGTTGCGATCTCGCGGTTGTGGGTCACGACGACGAGTTGGCGGCCTAGCGGCGTTCGGCGCAGGAAGTACAACAGGCCGCCATAGACGGAGAGCGCTATCACGGGAATGAGGATGAGCTGGTATCGCGTATAGGTGACACTGAATAGCTCAAGCGTTCCCAGTCTCGAGACAATTTCGCTTGCCGTGTAAGGCTGCGTTCCCCATACCAGGCGCTGGACATCCTCCAGCACCATGAAGGCGGCGAAGGTCACGAGGAGTTGCAGGATCGGGTCCTTGTTCTGCACGCGTCGCAGAAGGCCGGCTTCCAGTCCGGAGCCAAGCACGACGCCCACGATGAGTGCTGCAGCGAGGAGCCCGGCGAGAAGGACGATGGTTCCCGCGTCGGCCTTGATGAGCGCGCCGGTGATCGTGGCGGCCGTGTACCCGCCGAACGCATACAAGCTTCCGTGTGCCACATTGACGATGCCCATGACGCCGAAAATGAGCGTTAGCCCGAGTGAGACAAGGAAGAGCAGCCCGGCGTAGGAGAAGCCGTCGGCCAGGGCCAGAAGGAAAAGATCAGGTGTCATATATAGGCTCTCAGTGCGATGGAGCGATACTGCGGATACGATCGCTGCGCACGATGCTGGGGCTGAGCGTTTCGATCCAATCTGCGCTCTTGCGGCCTACTGGCGTGGCCACCAGGTCCGCGGGAACGTAGATCAGCTGATTCACGATCGGGAACGGATACTCCGGCACCGTCCGCGTAATGCCCATGAGTTGGCCCTGGAGTGCCTGGCCGTCCTCTCGTATCCGCATCGGACGCGAGAGGCCACGGAACTGCAGGCCGCGCATGGCATCGGCCACCCGTTCCGTGCTGGGCCACTGGCCTTTGACGGCCCGCTGCGCTACGGCGTGGGCATCGGCCCATGCTTGCAGGCCGGCTATCAGCTGGGAGACGGCGAAGATGGGATAGCTACCAGTCTTGGCGCGAAAAGCAGTGACAAAAGCCTTCTGGCGGGGATCATTGGAGAACTCAGGGTCGGCGAAGTAGGCATCCCCGCGCATGCCGATCAACACGCCATCCGGCATCGACTTTCCTAGGCGCTCGATGGAACCTTCGCCGATTGGAAGCAGCCATTGCGATGTCTTGTGCAGGCCACGCTGGGTGGCTTGGCGAATGAGCGTGTCAAGATCGCCGCCCCAGGCAGTAGAGACGACTACCTCCGGCCTCAACGCTTGCAGACGCGTGATCTCCGTGGAGTAGTCCGGTGCGCCGAACTTGGGGAACAATTCGGCGACGATCTTCACATCCGGCTTGAGTGCTAGCAGCGCGCGGCGGAACATCTCCCAGGAGTCGCGTCCCCAGGAGTAGTCCTGGTTGACCACGGCGATGGTCTTGATGTTTGGCCGTACCCGCAACAGATGGATGGCCGCCGATGCCATTTCCATTTCGGCGTTCGAGACGGTCCGGAACACGTACTTGTATCGCCGCTCCTCGAGGAGTTTCTCCGTGCCACAGTTCCACATGACGTTGAGTACCTTCAGGTCCTCGGCAACGGGCGCCACGGTATTGCATGTACCGCTGGAGATGGCGGCAAACATGACCTTCACGCCCTGTTCCTGTATCAGCCGGCGATATTCACTGAGCAGCTTCTCGGTGCCCAGGCCTTCGTCCATGAAGTGGGGAACCAGCTTGGCGCCGTCGATACCGCCAGCCGCGTTGACCTGATCGATCCAGATTTCGGCGCCGGCCTTGGCGGGGATGCCCTGGACGGCACCGGCGCCGGACATGAAGGTTGCGATGCCGATGTGCAGTTCGGCGGGCCTGGTGGTTTGCGCGTTGGCACTCGGCAGGGCGGTTCCGATTGAGGCGGCCGCGACCAGCCCCAGCAAGAAAGCAAGGGGATTTTTCATGTCTGTGTCCCGGATCAGCGTGCTGCGACGGGCTTGATCTGCGAAGCCTTCAGCAGGTCGGGCTTGAGTGTCTTGACCCACTCAGGCGATTTTTGCCCCACAGGCGGAGTCACGATATCTGCGGGAATGTAGGTGAGTTGGTCGATCACGGGGAACGGCAAGGAGGATGTTTTCTTCGTGACACCCATTAGCAGCCCTTGCATGGCCTGTCCGTCTTCGCGCATGCGGATGGGCCGCGACAGGGAGCGGAATTCCAGCCCTCGCAATGCAGAGGCGACCTGCTCGGTGCTGGGCCATTGGCCACCGTTTGTCTTCAAGGCCTTGGCGTGAGCATCCACCATAGCTTGCAAGGCCTGCGTCATGTGGCTGACGGGATAGATCGGGTACGCGCCAGTCTTCGCGCGGAACTTGTCGACGAACGCCTTGACTTTGGGGTCGTCGCGGTACTCGGGGTCGGCGAAGTAGGCGTCGCCCTGCATCCCGACCAGGATTCCGTCTGGAGTCGTCGCACCGAGCCGCTCCAAAGAGCTCTCGAGCAAAGGCATGACGAACTGGCTGTTCTTGAACAGCCCGCGTTGTGCACCTTGGCGAACGAAGGTGTCGAGATCACCACCCCACATGGTTGTCAGGACGACGTCTGGCTTGAGTGCCGCCAGCCGGGTTATCTCGGTGGAGTAATCCGGCGCGCCGAACTTCGGAAAGAGTTCTGCAACGATCTTCACATCCGGCTTGAGCGCGGTGAGAGCGCCCCGGAACAGCTCCCATGAGTCCCGTCCCCAAGCGTAATCCTGGTTTACCACGGCGACGGTCTTGAAGTCAGGCTTGGTGCGCAGCAGGTGAAACACAGCAGCGACCATTTCCTGCGTGGCCTGAGGGGTTGTACGGACCACGTACTTGTACCGGCGATCTTCGAGGATCTTCTCGGTGCTGCAATCCCAAAGGATGTTGAGCACCTTCAGGTCCTCGGCGACCGGCGCGATGATGTTGCAGCTTCCGCTGGAGATCGATCCGAGCATGACCTTGACGCCCTGATCCTGCACGAGGCGCCTGTATTCGGTGAGCAGCTTGTCTCCGCCAGTGCCTTCATCGAGAAAGTACGGAACAAGCTTCGTTCCGTTGAGTCCGCCGGCGGCATTGAACTCTTCGATCCACTGCTCTGCTGCGGCTTTGCCGGGTACCCCAAACACGGAGGCTGGGCCGGACAGGAACGTGGTGATGCCTACCTTGAGTTCGGCCGGCTTCTGAGCATGTGCCTGCACGGAAAGTGCGATGCCGCACGTCAGCGCGGCCAGGGCGCGCAATGGCTTGAGGGTTTTCACCGTGTCTCCTTTATGCGCAGCGATTCGCTGCTTTGTCTGGCACGCATGCTATGGCGGGCCTTGCTGGAGACTCTACGGCCCGGGGCCGCGGGAGGGCCAATACCGTTTTACGATTGTCGTACAATCAGTTTCGTTATGGCTGCGTCGGCGGAGGTTTGGCATACTACGGATGTCACGTCACGCGACAGTCCGGGTTCCGATGAACGACGAAATTCTCTCTATCTCGCGCGAGTCCAGTTCACTGCGTGCGCAGGTCACAGACCGCCTTCGCCAGGCGATCCTCAGCGGGCGGTTCGCTCCGGGAGAAAAGCTGGTTGAGCGGGAACTATGCGATTCGCTCGGGATCAGCCGCACGCTGTTGCGTGAAGCCATGCAACATTTGCAAGCCGAAGGCCTGATTCAGATCGTGCTGCACCGGGGACCGTCCGTCTCCAGTCTCACGGCCGAAGAAGCACGGGATATCTACAAGGTCCGTGAGTCCCTTGAAGCGTTGGTTGGGGAGGGATTTGCCAGGCACGCGACCTCGGAACAACTGCAGCGTCTGCGAGCAACCCTGCAGGAACTCGAACGCTTTGTACAGCCAGCCCCCACGGAGAAGCTCCTGGATGCCAAGAATCGCTTTTACGCGATCTTGCTGGAGGGCTGTGGCAACCGCGTAGTCGCCCAGTTGCTGACCCAGCTTAACAACAGGGTGATCCTGCTTAGGCGCATGTCCCTGGGGCAGCCCGGCCGATTGCCGCAGACGCTGGCGGAACTGAGGGAGATTGTTGCGGCCCTGGAGGCGCGGGACACGCGCCGTGCGCGCAGCCTTTGCGCTGCGCATGTCCGAAAGGCCGCCCGGGTGGCTGCGGCCAGTTTCCCGAAGGCGAACTGGGAAGGGTGATCCTCAGGAGCCGGATACTAAGTATGCAGCCTTGCGGGCCAACGTCCGGATTGAACCAGTTCGATAATCTGAGTACGTGCGGTCTCCAGAACCCTGTCTCGCGCTTTTGACAAGGTTCTTTCGTCGCGCACGGCCAGGACCACGGTGCGTACGGCAGGAGGATCAACGATGCGTCGCGCCCACACCTCACCTCGCTGTAGCTCGTCTTCGATGGCGGGATGCGGAAGAATGGTGTGGCCAAGTCCACCCGCCACTGCCTTCTTGATATTGGCGAGGGCATCCATTTCGACGTCGACTTTCAGTTCGACATCGGCCGATGTCGCTGCACGCTCAATGGCCGTTCTCAGGCCATGTCCCCGCGCCGGAAGCAGAAGCGGTAGGTCGCCGATTTCGCGCATCGTTACCGTGGTGTCTTCGCACAGGCCAGCGGTATCGGAAGGGCTGACCAGAAACAGGTCTTCCTCCAGCAGCGGGACGACGTGAAGGCCTTTGCTGGCGGGCGTCTCGAAAAGAACGGCAGCATCAAGGCGGCCCGCCTGCAGCCATTCAAGCAGCCAGCCGGAATGCGCCTCGACCAGGCGCAGGGCCACTTGTGGCCACAGGCTGCGCATCTGCGTTAACAGTGGCAGAGTCAGCAGCATGGATACGGTGCATGGCAGGCCTAACGCCACGTCACCCTGCACTTCGTCACTGGCATGCCGGGCAGCGTCCTTGGCAAGCTGGACGCTTCGGAACAATTCGTAGGCGTGCTCGGACAAAACCTGGCCGGAACGTGTCAACTCCACGCCCTTTGTCGTACGTTCAAACAGTTGGACCCCAAGCTCCTCTTCCAGCCGGCCAATATGGGAGGAGAGGGCGGGCTGTGCGACGTGCCCTCTCTCGGCGGCACGTGTGAAGCCACCGGCCTCGGCGACCAGGAGAAAGTAGCGAAGTTGTCGAAGATCCATTGCGCCGAAATCAGATTCTTGCGTTGCCCGCTCTTCCGAGTTGTCACGTCAGTGTATGAGGCTGATCAATAAGGCAACAATATGGAATTGCGATAGAGGGATAAGAAATCCCTATCGGGTGCCCCGTTGGGCGTCGTGGCTTGACATTGTAGACGACCGGTCGGTTTTTGTGCTAGAGTTCGTCTCCATGAAGAAACCGTCTTCCGAAATGCGACAGCACATCCTCGATGTGGCCAAGTCGTTGATGACCGCCAAGGGCTATACCGCCGTGGGGCTGGCCGAAGTGGTCAGCGCTGCCGGTGTGCCCAAGGGGTCGTTTTACTATTACTTCCGCTCGAAGGAAGAGTTCGGCCAGGCGCTGCTGGAAGAGTACTTTGCCGAATACCTGTCCAAGGTCGATGCACTGCTGGGCGGCGAGGGTACGGCTTCGCAACGATTGCTTGGCTATTTCCACTATTGGTCCGAAACGCAAGGCACAGACTTGCCTGACGGCAAGTGCCTGGTCGTCAAGCTGGGCGCCGAGGTGTGCGACTTCTCCGAGGACATGAGAGTAGTGCTGGAGAAGGGGACCAGGGCGATCGTCGGCCGCCTGGCCAAGTGCATCGCACAAGGGCAATCGGAAGGCTCGATTTCGTCCGAAGTTGCCGCACAGGCGTTGGCAGAATCTCTTTATCAGACGTGGCTGGGCGCTTCGCTGCTGGTCAAGGTAGGCAAGGATACGAGGCCTTTCCAAACCGCTCTCGACATGACGGAACGAGCGCTTTCCTAGCGTTCGTTTTTTTTGCAAATTCACTAGACGACTGGTCAACTACGACCGGGAACATTCCTATGACCGACAACACCTTTAGAACCGATCTCTTCGCGCCCTACAAGATGGGAGCGCTGGAGCTGGCAAACCGCATCATCATGGCACCCGTGACGCGCAGCCGCATGGGCGAGGACGGCGTGCCGAACGAACTGCATGCGACCTACTACGCCCAGCGCTCGAGCGCGGGCCTGATCATCAGCGAGGCCACCAATATCTCTGCGCAGGGGCGTGGCTATGCGATGACGCCTGGCATCTGGACCGAAGCACAGGTCGCGGGTTGGAAGAAGGTAACCGATGCCGTGCATGCCGCCGGCGGCAAGATCGTGGCCCAGTTGTGGCATGTGGGACGCTATTCCCACGTCGACTTGCAGCCGACTGGAGAGGCGCCCGTCGCTCCCTCAGCAATCAAGGCTGAAGGCACTACCTACACCGAAAACGGTGTTTTCGAAGTCTCGATGCCGCGAGCACTGGAGACCTCAGAGATTCCGGGCATCATCGAGCAATACAGGCATGCCGCCGAATGCGCCAAGCGCGCGGGCTTCGACGGCGTCGAGGTTCACTCGGCCAACTGCTATCTGCTGGATCAGTTCTTGCGGGATTCGACGAACCATCGCACTGACCAGTACGGTGGCTCCATCGAAAACCGCGCGCGCCTGACGCTCGAGGTCACTGAGGCCGTGGTCCAGATCTGGGGTAGCGGGCGTGTCGGTATCCGCCTTTCGCCGGTCACCCCCAATGTCGGCAACACGCCGCCCGACAGCAACGTCATGGCGACCTATGGCTACCTGATCCAGCAGCTGGGCAAGTTCAAGCTGGCCTACCTGCACTTTGTGGAGGGCGCAACAGCCGATTCCCGCTATGTGCCCGAGGGCGTTGACCTGGACGCGCTGCGCGCGCTGTTCGACGGCCCGTATATCGGCAACAACAACTACGACCGGGAACTTGCTGTTGTGCGACGCGCCGAGGGCAAGGTGGACGCGGTGGCATTCGGCCGTCCGTTCATCGCCAACCCGGACCTAGTCGAGCGCCTGCGTCACGGCGCCGAGCTGGCAGTGGCGCCGCGTGAGGCTTACTACGGCGGCGGCGCCGAGGGTTACACGGACTGGCCCAAGGGCAACTATTGATGCACGAGTGCCCCTCCGGCGTGCCGGATTTCCGGCAGGGGCATGCCATGGAAAAGCTAACAGACAGATTAGGAGCGATCGCAATGTCCGATTCACGCAAGCACCCGCTAGGAAAGTCGCAGGCCATGGTGAGCCCTCTTGGGCTGGGCATGGTCGGGATGGCTGGCTATAACCACCGCGTCTCCTACCGTGAGGTGGAAGAGGCCATCGAAGCCGCTTTCAAGGGTGGCATCCGCTACTTTGATGCCGCGCCGTTCTATGGCTACGGCAAGGCCGAGTACTACCTTGGTCACGCGGTCCGTGAGCTCGGCATCCGCCGGCAGGTCACCTTGAGCACCAAGGCTGGCCGCATCCTCAAGCCAGCCAACCGCTTCCAAGAGGCGAAGGGCCGTTACGCGATCGACTGGGTCGAGCCGTTGCCTTTCGTCGCCGAATACGACTACTCCTACGACGGCATCATGCGCTCTTTCGAGGGCAGCCAGTTCCGCCTGGGGGAGGACTTCATCGACGTGCTGCTGATGCACGATGTTGGGGAGGCCTGGCACGGCGACCAGGCTGGTATCTATTGGGACCAGCTTCGCAACAGTGGCTATAAGGCGCTGGATGAACTGCGCAGCGGCGGCTATGTGTCTGCCGTTGGCCTCGGTGTGAACGACACCGACTCGGTATTGCGCGCCACCTCCGAATTCAATTTCGACTGCGCGCTGATTGCGGGACGCTACTCGCTGATCAACCATGCGCCGCTGGAGGGCGCGTTCGTCGAACTGCAGAGGCGAAACGTTTCAATTATCGCAGCCGGCGTATTTAACTCAGGGATCCTCGCCACCGGCACCAAGGCGGACAACCTGTCCTACGATTATCAACGCGTGCCGGAAGACATCTTGGTGCGTGTCAGGCAGATCGAGGCCGTCTGCGAGCAGTTCGACGTTCCGCTGGTATCGGCGGCGATCGAGTTCGTGAAGCTGCATCCGGCTGTCAGCACAGTGTTGCTGGGCGCGCAGAACGCTGCGGCCGTTCTCGAAAACATCGGCGCGGCGGCCCACCTCGTCCCGAAGGCATTCTGGCACGAACTCAAATCACGCGGCCTGATCCCCGGCAACGCACCGACAGAATAGTCCTTGCTCACGTTATCAAGTTACAAATGACTATTGTTCCTTGCCTGAATGATGACGTCGCCACAACTCAGCCTGCTTCCAGCGGTGCGCTCTAGATCGCGTCGTCGTAAAGGCGGAGCAGGCCGTTGTGATAACTCAGTCCCGCGATGGCCGAGACGTGTTTCCAGTTGAAGTGGAACGAGATGACCGGAGTTTGACCTTTCGGAGCCCTGGTGCGCATGCACGTGGGTCGCTCCGAGAGCCCCGACACGTCGATCTAAGCGTTGCGTCAATCGATCCTGGCGCCGCTTTGGGCAATCAGATCCACATCGAGCTTCCCTTCACGCATGGCAAATGCCTTGAAGTCGTTTGTCGATTTCGACGGTGCCGCCTCCTCGCCACGGGCGGCTAGCTGCTTCTGCAGTGCGGCGTCCACTAGGACCTTCGTCGTTGCCGCAAACAGTTGGTTGATGATGTTCTGCGGAGTGCCTGTCGGTGCAAATAGCCCGTACCAGTTCGAGATGCCATAGCCCGTCACACCGGACTCTGCTACTGTCGGATAGTTCGGCATTACCGGCGAGCGCTTCGCCGAAGTGACTGCGATCGGTACGGCTTTGCCGGCATCGATCATCGGCTGGACCGATGCCGGGGTGGCGAAGGTAATCTGGGCGTCGCCGGCGGCGACCGCCTGGGCGGACTGTGCGCCACCCTTATATGGAACATGGGTCATCGTGATACCTGCCAGCTTGGCGAAGTGCACCGCTGCCAGGTGGGTGATGACGCCGTTGCCTGATGAAGAGTAGTTCAACGATCCAGGCTGCTGCTTTGCCTTCTGCACGAGGTCGGCCACATTCTTAATGTTCGACGATTTGCCCGCAACGAGCAGCAGCGGGGCCGTGGTCAGTTGGCTGATCGGGGCGAAGTCCGCCGACGTGTAGCGCAGCTTCTTGTAGAGTGCGTTGTCGCCGCCCATCAGACTAGCCCCGCCGATATACAGGGTGTAGCCGTCGGGCGCCGATTTTGCCACGAAGTCGGCGGCAATCGTCGTGCCGGCACCGGGACGGTTATCGATAATGACAGGCTGCTTCAATTCCTTGGACAGGGCATCGCCATAGATGCGCGCGATGGTGTCGGCTGCGCCCCCTGGAGGGAAGCCAATGACGATACGCAGCGGCTTCGAAGGAAAGACGTCCTGGGCCGACGCGGTGGCAGCAACGCAGATGGCTGCGAAAGCAACGAGGTGCTTCATGTTCCAAAGCATGTTGTCTCCTGGTGGATCTCTATTTTCTTCTTCGAGCTTGCGCGGCCTTGGCCGCGCGCCAATCATCGGCCTCACAAGCGCAGGCGACGATGTGAAACCATTTCGATTGGGGCGATCAGCTACCGCAGAATACGGGGCGTCGCTTCTCCGCGAAGGCCAGACGACCCTCTGCGTAGTCCAGACTTCCTGCGGCCTGATCGACGAGAGCTTGGACTGCAGCCGCAGTCATGGGGGGGCTTCCCGATGCCAGGCTGTTGAGAATTGTCTTGGCACCGCTGATCGAAAGGGGAGCGTTGTCGGCAAGTACCGCAGCGGCCTCCTGGGTGTGTGCGAGAACGTCGTCGGCGATCATATCGACCAGGCCAATCCGATGCGCCTCGGCAGCGGACATGCGGGCGCCGGAGAACAGGATGTGCTTGGCGTTCGCCAGCCCGACCAGTTCAAACAGGCGGCGGGTCCCCTTGATGCCATAGACGATGGACAGCCGCGCTGCGGGGATGGAAAGTTGCGCCCCGGACACGGAGTAACGGAAGTCACACGCCATGATGACATTGACAGCACCGCCCATGCAGAAGCCGTTGATGGCTGCGATGGTGGGTTTCGATACGGATTCGATTGCATCGCAGCAGCCGTCCACCGCCGACTCATACTCCACGACCTGTTCTTCATTCGCGCGAACGGTTGCGAATTCTGAGATGTCCGCGCCGGCACAGAAGCTGGACCCGGCGCCCGTAAGCACGATGACCCTAACCTCCGGGCGTGCATTGAGTTCGGTCATCGCATGGCCGATTGCACGCCACATGGCCAATGTCAGCGAATTGCGCTTCTCCGGTCGGTTGATGGTCAGCAAGGCGATCCCGCCTTCCACCGTCAGCCTGAGCTGAGGGTGAAGGGCGGCCGTCAAGGAGATGCCTTGAGAGCTTGCCAGTGCTGCTTCAGTAAACATGTCGGTCTCCACTGCGATCAAGGGGTAACGGCCTCAGCAGCCAGTCGGGCGCCGATCTGGACGGGTCTCGACGCTTGAAGTACGGCGCCGCAGTTGACCAATCGATCGATCTCTGCGTCGGTGAAGTTGAATTCCCGCAGAATCTCTGCAGTGTCCTGGCCAACGCGCGGCGGGGCGCTGCTTGCAATCTGCGTCTTGCCGTTGAAGAGGATGGGTAGGCCAAGTGCCCGTGTGCTGCCGCCATCAGGGGCATCCACATCTACAACCATGTGAACGGCACGGGCTTGTTCGTGTTCGAGCGCCTGGCCGACGTCCTGAACGGGGCCGGCGGGAATGGACGCGGCGTCAAATCGTGCCAGCCAGGTCGCAAGCGTCTCTGCGGCCAACACCGATTCGATCAGCGTGGCCAGCGTCTTGCGATTGGCCAAGCGCAGGTCGGGGGTGTCAAAGCGCGGGTCTGCCTTCCACTCGGGGTGTCCAAGCACATCCGCGATACGTTCCCAGTTTGCCTGGTTGGCGCCACCGATCGCCAAGCGGCCGTCTTGGCAGCGATAGACCTGGTAGGGAGCGATGAGCGGATGGGCCGTGCCAGAAGGCTTGGGAATGATGCCGCGAGAAAAGTAGCCCGCGGCATACCAATAGAGTTGCTGCATCGAGGCCTGAAGCAGAGACGTGTCAACGCGCATGCCTTTCCCGGTGCGCAAGCGGTGGATGTACGCGGCGAGGATGCCGACCGCCGCGAGGACGCCGGCATTGACATCGGCGATGGAGACGCCGGGCTTTACCGGCTCGCCGCCGTCCTCGCCCGTGACGCTGATAAGGCCGCTGAACGCTTGCAGGATCAGGTCGAATCCGCCCTTCTTGGCGAGCGGCCCTTCGCGGCCATAGCCGGTGATGGAGCAGTAGATGAGCGCGGGGTTTACTTCTCTCAGGACGTCATACCCGAGGCCGAGGCGTTCCATCACGCCGAGGCGGAAGTTCTCGGTGAGAACGTCGGCCTGGGCAACCATGCGCAGCAGCGTGGCCTTGCCTTCTTCGGATTTGACGTTGATGCCGATCGAGCGCTTGCCGCGGTTGAGCATCATGAACGACGGAGGGAGGCCACTGTCGCCCTCCCGGCGATAGTTGCGCGCATCGTCTCCGCCCGGAAATTTTTCAACCTTATAGACTTCGGCGCCCATATCCGCCAGCATCAGACCGCAAGTAGGGCCCGCCATGATTTGAGACAACTCCAGGACCTTGACGCCCTTCAGCGGTTGCTCGAATACGTCGTTCTCTTCGCTCATTTCACCTTCCTTGTCCATTTTGCGGCCAGGCCGGCGCGCTGCTTGCCAACCCTCGATACGCAGCAGTATAAGAAGGCATTCACTCGCAAAAAAATATGGAATGTGGATGGGTCAATAAGAAATTACGATCGATCAGCGGTGAGCGGCGAGCCTGGCAGCGCATGGGTACCCTTCCATTTTCCCGACGCCAGGAGTTGACTGAGGATGTCAATTGTCGTCGCGCGAACGACTTCAGCGGCTCGGCTCAGCGGCAAGGTATCGGATACACACAAGGAGATCTCACGGTCCAGCCGGTAGCCGGCAATTGGTAGAGCGGCGATCAGTGTCTGACGCGCCACTTCGTCGGAGAGCGCGGACCAAGGTAGTACTGTCCAGCCCAGATCTGCCGCGACGAGGCGAATCAGCATGTCCGTGGCGCTCACCTCGCTGACCAACCGGTACTTCAGCCGCTTTTCCAGCATGGCCGCCTCGACACGTTGCCGGATCGTGCTCGGCGCGCTGGGGAGGATGAGCGGACTGTCGGCCAGTTCCTTTAGTTTCAGGGCTTGGCGGTCGCCGGCCGCCGCTTGTGGAAGGACCGCATACAGTGCTTCGGTGAAAAGCGGCGTGATCTGAGCGCCACGTCGGGGTTGGGCGTCCACGGTGACGGCGATGTCGAGCTTGCCTGCGGCGACGAGGTCCACCAGTTCGGCACTCGGGCGCTCGACGATCTCCAGCAAAATCGCGCCCGTGGCCAGGATGCTGCGTAACAACGGCTCAGCCAACATCTTTCCCGTGCTGCCGGGAATGCCGATAGCCGTGCGACCGGTCGGATGAAGCGCCTCCTGTGATACGGCTTGCCGCACGTCTTCTTGCTGCCGAAGTAGCGACTTGGCATAGCCATATAGAACCTCTCCAGGACTGGTCAACCGCGCCCCATAGACGCCGCGATCCAGCAGTCTGGCCCCCAACTCGGACTCCAAGTTGGCAATTTGCTGACTCAACGCGGGCTGGGCAATGCACAGAGCTTCGGAGGCCCGCGTCATGTTGCCCAATTCCGCAATCTTGACGAAGTATTTGAGTTGCTTAAATTCCATTTCCGCTTGGCCTGTCGGTGAAGTGCCGGCTCTCGATGGAGCCGGCCATTCGATAAGAATAAGCGATGGAGCTATATGGATTCAATATTTTTCATCGATTGAAGTCATCCCTATACTTCGCCACATAAAACGGGGAGCCTCACGAACGAGGTGAGCTGACAACGATCGCCGGACTGACCTCCAGCGAGGGGATCGGTTGGTAATCGACGGAGACAAATGATGACTGCAAGACTAGAAGGCGCCATCGCCTCGGCGCCGCCGAAAATCGAGTCAGGGAGCACGCAACGTCGTGTGATTCTGGCGTCGTCCCTAGGGACCATGTTTGAGTGGTACGACTTCTTCCTCGCAGGTTCTCTTGCCGTTCAGATTTCGGCGAACATTTTTTCTGGCGTCAACCCCACGGCAGCCTTTATCTTCACGCTGCTTAGCTTCGCCGCCGGCTTCGCGGTGCGCCCCTTCGGCGCCCTTGTCTTCGGGCGAATCGGGGACATCGTCGGTCGGAAGTACACCTTCATGGTAACCATCGCGCTGATGGGTGCAGCTACGTTCGCGATCGGTCTGCTGCCCGGCTACGCGCAGATCGGCATTGCGTCACCGATTCTATTTGTCGCCATGCGCATGTTGCAGGGCCTTGCGCTTGGCGGAGAATACGGGGGTGCCGTGGTGTATGTCGCCGAGCACGCGGCGAACAATGAGCGGGGCGCGAAGACCGCGTGGATTCAGGCGACAGCCGCGCTGGGCCTGCTCCTATCGCTGGCTGTCATTCTTCCCACGCGCTATTTCCTCGGCGAGGAGAGCTTCACGGCTTGGGGCTGGCGGGTGCCGTTTCTCGTTTCCTTGCTGCTACTGCTGATCTCGTTGCGGATTCGCTTGTCGCTGCACGAGTCGCCGGAGTTTGAGCGCATGAAGCGGGAGGGCGCGACCTCTAAAGCGCCCATTTCTGAGGCGTTTGGGCAATGGCGCAATCTTCGACTGGTGTTCCTGGCATTGTTCGGAATGGTCATGGGCCAGGCCGTGGTTTGGTACGCCGGTCAGTTCTACACGATGTTCTTTCTCACGCAGACCTTGAAAGTGGATGGCGGCACGGCCAACCTGCTCATCATCGTCGCGACCATCGTCACCACGCCTTTCTATGTCATCTTTGGCAAGCTCTCGGATCGCATCGGGCGCAAGCCGGTCTTCTTGTCGGGCTGCCTGCTGGCCGCTGTGTTCTTCTTCCCGCTGTTCAAGGCGCTGACGCACTACGCGAACCCTGCACTGGAGCGCTCGCAGCAGTCCGCCCCGATTTCTGTGCATGCGGATCCAGCTCATTGCAGCTTCCAGTTCAATCCGGTCGGAACGGCAGAGTTCAAGAGTTCCTGCGATATTGCCCGCGCCGCCATTGCCAAAGCAGGGCTTAAGGCTACGCTGAACAAGCCGGGTGAATTGAGGCGTTCAGGCGGATAACAACGTGCTCGGTCAGGAAAATTGGCTCTGATGACGAGATTTTGGCT
>NZ_BAAILO010000137.1:0-295 GCF_054589115.1 Cupriavidus sp. 8B
CGAGCGAGACTTGGTCCCGCATCGTCTTGGCCAAGGCCAAAGGCAAACGCTCAAGACTAAGCGCTTGCCTTTGACGACCAATCCAAGGTGCACATTCCAGTGCGAGGTAAGTGGTGGAGGATGACGGGATCGAACCGACGACCCCCTGCTTGCAAAGCAGGTGCTCTCCCAGCTGAGCTAATCCCCCCTTTACTTCTCGGTCCGGAGGCTCAACATCGACTCACATCGTCGAACCACCATCCGTAACTTGGTGGGTCTGGTAGGACTTGAACCTACGACCCCCGCCTTATCAAGA
>NZ_BAAILO010000138.1:0-1779 GCF_054589115.1 Cupriavidus sp. 8B
GAGGATGGAGTATATGACCCAGCCAGCTTCAACGACCGGCTCCTGCTGGGCCTCAAGGGAACGATGAGCGAGGCCGAACTCCATGTCCTCAAAGCCCGATTGCGCGGCGGGATCCTGAATAAAGCGCGCCGCGGCGAGTATCGCTGCTCGCTCCCGACAGGCTTCGTGTACGACGAGCTCGGCAACGTCGTGCTCGACCCAGACTTGCAGGTCAGGGAGATGGTCGCCTACTTCTTCGAGACGTTCTCACGGGTAGGCTCTGCGAGCCAGACAGTCAAAGTCTTCAAGAGTGAGGGGCTTCGGTTTCCATCCCGCATGCACAACGAGAAACTGATTACCTTCCAGCCACTCACCGCGTCGACCGCGCTCCGCACGCTGAACAATCCGCGCTATGCGGGCGCCTACGCCTACGGCCGACGGCACTATCGGCGAACCGCTGACGGGAAGAAGGCCCCTCGGAGGCGCGAGCGCGATGACTGGCTCGCCTGCATCCCGGACGCCCATCCAGGGTACATCACCTGGGAACAGTATCAGCAGAATCTCAAGATTCTCGAATCCAACGGTCGTGGATATGAAGTCGCGCGCGCGTCACCGCCGCGAGAGGGCGCGGCCCTGTTGCAGGGGCGCGCGGTCTGCGGGCGTTGCGGTAGACACTTCCGCCTCCGGTATGCAACGCGGCGCGGGCGACAGGAGGCGTGGTATGTCTGCGATCGCGCGCAAGGCACGCGTGGTGAACCGTGCTGCCAGTCGATTGCGGGCGGACCCATCGACGAAGCAGTCGGTGAATTGGTCACCGCCATGATGACGCCCGCCGCAGTTGAGCTGGCGCTGGAGATTCGAAGAGAAATCGAGGCCCGGTACGACGAGGCCGATCGGCTGCGCCTGCGCGCGATCGAACGCGCTCAATTCGAAGCAGATCTCGCGCAGCGGCGATTCATGCTGGTCGATCCGAATAACCGTCTGGTCGCGGATACCCTCGAACGCGAATGGAACGACAAGCTGCGCACATTAGCTCAGGCCCGGGAGGAAAGGGAGCGCGGCCGGCACGAGGACCAGCTTGCTCTTGACGATGCAATCCGCGATCGGCTCGTCGCCATGACGACCGACTTCAAAATGCTATGGCGTGATCAGAGGCTACCGAACCGCGAGCGCAAACGGCTCCTCGCCCATGTCATCGAGGACGTCACGCTGATCAAACTCCCGGCAGAAGGCACCACCACGATCCACGTCCGCTTCAAGGGCGGCAAGACAGAGACCCTGACGGCACAGAACCCCAAATCCTCCGCGCAACAGGTCAAGACCCGGCCGGAGGTCCTGGAGCTCATCGACAAGCTTCTCGACAGCCACACATGCTCCCAGATCGCAGACATCCTCAACGAACAGGGTATCCGCCCTGGCGGTTCCGTCCGGCCAGGCAAGGCTGACATCAGATTCACTGCGCTGCGCGTCTCGTATCTCGCGCAACGAAACGGACTCCGTTGCCGCTTCGACCGACTGCGGGACCGCGGCATGTTGACGAAGCCGGAGGCTGCGGCGCGCCTCGGAATCCATGTGGAAACGCTCATCAGGTGGGTGAACCACGGTCTCGTTATGAGACACGCCTACAACGACCATGCGTATCTATACGAAGTCCCCACGTCCGACCCGCCGGTGAAGCACAGCAGTCGATGGGACCGCCTCACTGACCGTGCCGCGGCGGTGTCCGTTACAACGGAATCAAAATCCTCCACTTCAACAGAAGGAGATGTAGTATGAAACGAGATAGTTCGAGAGCAAGCA
>NZ_BAAILO010000139.1:0-27229 GCF_054589115.1 Cupriavidus sp. 8B
TATCTCAGGCACGTTTGCTCGTACGCCGATTGACCAATGCCTGAATTTGTCCTCACCCTCTTTACGAGTAAAGAAAAGTGACATCTCACACGTTCCAAAACGGCCAACCCCGTACAGCCGCGACAGCAGCTAGAAGCATGAAAACCCCGCCCACAAGAGCCCCCCGCGTCAGCGGGCCACAAGCGATACACATCGCACACTTCCCCCAACCCACAATTCCTGCTCCAAGCTCAACAGACTTTGCGAACGAATCATCGGAACGGGATACTAGGCGGCGTTGTGGTTGGCCAGGTACTTGACCAGGCCATCGATGCCGCTCTTCGCGACGATGTCGGCGAACTGCCGCCGATAGACCTCGATCAGCCAGGCACCACTCATATTGATGTCGTAGATGGCCCAGCCCGCTGGGCCGCGCTGCAGCCGGTAATCGATCTGTACCACGTCCCCTTTGTTGGTCATGCTGGTCTCGACCACTACATCGTTGCCGCTGATGCGCGGCGCCTTATAGCGGAACTTCAGTGTCTGGTCGCGCACTTGCGACAAGGACAGGGCGTAGCTGCGCACCAGCAGTGTCTCGAACTGCTCGTAGAGTTGCTTTTGCTGCTCCGGCGAGGCGCTGCGCCAAGCGCCGCCCACCGCAAGCCGCGTGGTGCGCTGGAAATCGGTATAAGGCAGGAACTGCCGGCGCACCACGGCCGTGATCTTGTCGAGATCGCCGTTGCGGGTATCGGGATTGGCCTGGATGGTGCTGAGAACGCCTTCGACGGCGGCGCGGACCATGCGGTCCGGGGCAGAACGATCCACACCTGCAGGCCCAGCGCTCTCGCCAGGCGTTGCGGCCAAGGCAGGGATGGGGAGGGACGCGCCAAGGACAACGATCAATCCGGCGAACACTGCAAGCGCCGGGGCGTTGCATCCGGCAATGGCAAGGCGGAGACGGCGAGGCATCGCGATGTCCTCCACTAGGGGGATGCGGTCTCCCGGGAGCCCGGGAGACCCGCATCTCTTGCCTAATGCTAGTGCTTTGCCGCCAAAAATAAAATGACGGAAACGACAGTGGCCGGCAAGACAATTACTGCGTCAGCGCCTTGAAGCCCTGCAGCAATCGCTCGATGTCATCCATCTGGATATCGCCCATCGTGGAAATGCGGAACAACTCGGCCGACAGCCCACCCTGCCCCGCGTAGATGACAAAGCCACGCTCCTTCAGGCCGTCGTGCAACTGGGGATACGACAAGCCGGCGGGCAAGCGGTAAGCCCGCAGCACCACCGAGGACTGCTCTGACGGCCACAGGGCCGGCATGCCCAAGGCCTCAAGCCCGGCGCGCGCGCGCTCGGCAAGGGCCGCATAGCGCGCATGGCGGGCGCGCCAGCCGCCCTCCTCCTCCAGCTCACGCAGCGCCTCCACCAGCGCGTAATAGGCATGCACCGACGGCGTGAACGGCGTATTGCGCTGGTCCTGCAAGCGCGCGAGCCGCCCGAGATCCAGGTAGTACGTCCGGCTGGCGGCTTGCTCCAGCGCGCTGCGCCGCACAATGACGAACGATGCGCCCGGCACGCCATGCAGGCACTTGTTGGCCGTGGCCGCCACCGCGGCAATGCTGCCGCCGAAATCGATCGCCTCGGCGCCGAAGCTGCTCACGCCATCCACCAGCAGGCGCACGTCCCGCGCGCGGCACAGTGCGTCCAGTGCCTGCAGGTCGTTCAGGCGCCCGGTGGTGGTTTCATGATGAATCACCGCCACGTGCGTGATCGCGCGGTCCGCGTCGAGCGCGGCGGCAATGCGCTTGAGGTCGGGTGCCTGCATCCAGTCGTGCGCGACCACCTCGTGGGCAATGCGGTACTGCGTGGCGATCTGCGTAATGCGCTCGCCGTACACGCCGTTCTGCACGATCAGCAGCTTGCCTTGCTCGGGCACCAGCGCGGCGATCATGCTCTCCACCGCCGCCGTGCCGGAGCCCGTCATCAGGACCGCGGCCCATTCGGCAGGATCCAGTTCGTAGATATTCAGCAGGCGTGCGCGCGCTTCGTCCTGCAGGTCGAAGAACTCGCTTTCGCGGTGGCACAGGTCAGGCTGCAGCAGGCTTTGGCGGACCCGTTCCGACAGGGTAACGGGGCCCGGATTGAGTAGCAGCATTTACTTCCCTCCTTGGTCGGCACCGATGTGTCGCGCCAGGCGCGTCTTCACATCGACCGGGGTGATGGTCGGGCGCGGCAGGCCGTCCGGCGTGCCGGCGCTGATCGTCAGCGCGACAAAACGCGGGCCGGCGGCGCTTGCTTGCGCGGCCGTGAGTGCCTGGTCGAGCAAGTCGAGATGGTCGCCCTCGGCCGCCGACGCATAGCCGCAAGCGGACGCCACGCCGGCAAACGAGACATTGCGCGACACGGTCGCCTGCCCGCCGGTGGAGTCATGCACGCCGTTGTCCAGCAGCACATGCGTGAGGTTGCCCGGGCCATAGGCGCCAAGCGTGGCGAACACGCCCATGCGCATGAGCGCCGCGCCGTCGCCGTCCACGGCGACCACGTCCAGGTCCGGACGCGCGAGCGCAAGGCCGAGCGCGAAGGGCGTGAGGCAACCCATCGAGCCCACCATATAGAGCTGGTTGGCGCGGTCATCGAGCGCGTAGAGCTCACGGCCGCAAAAGCCCGTGGATGCCAGCACCACCGTCTTGTCCGTCGGCGTATGGGCGATCACGCGTTGCAGGGCCTCGCGGCGCGTGGGCAGGCCGTCGCGCGAGGCGCCCTGCACCGTTGAAAGCGGCGTGCATTTCGGGCGCGGCGCGGGCCGCTCCTGCTGCTTGAGTTCATACGGCGCGACGCTGCCCTTTTGCATCACCAGCGCGTACGGACGGCCGGTGGCGTCCATATGCGCCACCGCGCGGTCCAGCGCCGGGCCAACCTCGGCCGGGTCGGTCGGGAAGGTTTCCCACGGAATCTCCATGGTGTCGAGCATCGTCGGCGTGACCGGCCCCATCAGCGAATGCTGCGGTTCGTCGGCAACGCCCGGCTGCCCGCGCCACGTCACGATCAGCAACTGCGGCAAGCGGAACGTCCACGTGAGCGAGGTCAGCGGGCTGACCGCATTGCCAAGACCGGAGTTCTGCATCATCGTGACGCCCCGGCGGCCGCCCTGCGCCCCCAGCGTCACGCCGGCAATCAGCGCCACCGCATCGCCTTCGTTCGCCGCCGATACGTAATGCAGCGACGGATCCTGCAGCACGTAGTTGATGAACGGCGTCAGGTACGAGCAGGGCACCCCGGCATACCAGTCGAAGCCCCGCGCGCGCGCGGCCTCGACAAACTGTGCCGCTTCGATCATCGGGCTTCCTCTGCGTCCGTGCTGCCAACCGCGAACGGCGTCTGCGTATGCGCGAAATCGCCCGCGCGACGGAAGTCGTCGAGGTCGTTCACGCCGCGCCAGTGGCCGTGCACATACTTCACTTCGATCTCTTCGCCGGCTTCAACCAGCGCGTTGAGCAGCGCGGGCATGTCCAGCGTATCGAAGTCATCGCGCTTGCGCAGCTCGGCAACCAGCTTCTGCAGGCGCACGCGGCCTTGGCCGCGCACGTTCAGCAGGCCGATCCAGCGGCCGTGCGGTGCCGGCGCTTGCGCGGCGCCCGGCTCCTGGCCCTTGCTGGACACATGGCGCAGCAGGATCTTCTGGCCGAACAGGTCGCGGTCGTCCGGCGCGGAGCAATAGGCGAAGTCGCGCACGCTCTGGTTCGACTCCGTGGTCAGCGACGAGTCCACCACCACGCTGAACGGCGCATCGCTTTCCAGCAGGTCGCGCAGGATATAGCTGCGGAACAGCAGGTCGCCGTAGGCGATCACGGTATCCGTGTGCAAACCGTCGACGGCGCACGCCAGCGACGCAAGCTCGCCGGTCTGGGCGTACTGCTCATTGACCACCAGCTTGATGCCGGCCGTGTCGATGGCCTTGGCCTGGTAGCCGCCCACCACGGTGATGTCGTTGATCGATTGCTTCTTGAACGCGTCCACCAGCCAGCGCAGCAGCGGCTTTCCGGCCACGGGCAGCATGACCTTGGGACGGTCCTCGGTGAGGGGCTCCAGGCCGGTGCCGCGGCCCGCCGCCAGCACCACCGCCGCGCCCGGCGCTTGCGAACCGGACAGGTAGATCTTCTCCGCGGTCGAGTATTCGTCGGCGTCCTGCAGGCGGAAGATCTCGTTGACGGAGGCGATGCGGTCTTCCACGTTGACCAGCGTCTCGCTGTCGTGGATTTCCTTGGCCACGGCCTGCATCGACGAGGCCGCCACGCGGATCAGGTGGTTGGCCCAGATCACCACGCTGATGCCGGCCTTGCGGAAGGCTTCGGTCGGGGTGCTGTAGTACTTGGTCGGCACGATCACCAGAGGGCCACGGCCGGCCCACTCGCGCGCGAACTGCAGGATCTCGTCCGGGCGCGACAGCTTGCTGTGGATCAGGATGGCGTCTGCGCCGGCCTGGCGATAGGCCTCGGCGCGGCGCAGGGCTTCGTCCATGCCCCAGCCGGCGATCAGGGCTTCCACGCGGGCGACGATGGAGAAGTTGTCGTCCGACTGCGAATCCTTGCCGGCCTTGATCTTGCCGCAGAACTCATCGACCTCGGCCAGCGGCTGGCGCTCGCCGTCGATAAAGCTGTTGGTCTTGGGAAACTGCTTGTCCTCGATGCACACGCCGGCAATGCCGCGCTGCTCGAGCTTGCGCACCAGGCGGCGCACATTGTTGAAGTTGCCGTAGCCGGTGTCGCCGTCCAGCAGGATCGGCAGGTCGCTGGCATCCGCCATGAACTCCAGCGTGTCGACCACCTGGGTCCAGCTGGCTTCGTTGTTGTCGCGCACGCCGTATTGGGCGGAGATCGCCAGGCCCGAAGCCCAGATGGCCTTGAAACCGGCCTCGCGCACGATGCGCGCTGACAGCCCGTTGTGGGCTTCCATCATGAATTCCAGCTCGTTGCCGACAATCATCTGGCGCAGCCGGGCACTGCGCGAGGCAGTCGAGAAAATCGGGTCAATCGCGTTCATTGTGCTACTCCAACAATCGGCTGAAGTTCGGGCAGGACTTCGTCGCGCGCGCGCGCCACGTCGTTCGGGAAGTCGATCTCGATCCACGGCGCGCCGCTCACGTCGGCCACATCGAACACGTGGCCGCCTTCGAGCAAGAGGTCGCGCACCGCTTCCTCGTGCGGCATATTCGAGCGGCCGCTGTCGACATAGCCCTGGACGATCTGCGCCAGGCGGCGCGCGGTTTGTTCCTGGAAGCGGAAGAAACCAACCGACTCGCCAATGGTGTCATATTCCAGGCCAACCGCGAGCTGCTTGCGCAGCTCCACCGGCACGCCGTCTTTCAGGCACAGCTTGACCGGCTCGTCACCGGCTTCGAAATCGCGGTCGATCAAGAGGCGGTTGGTGGTGCCGCCCGCCACCAGCGCGCTGAGAATGCGCTCGTCGTAGAGCACGTCGGCATCCATCAGCAGCACGTCGCCGCCGCGCGTGAGCGCATCGGCCACCGTATGCACGGTCAGGACGCTGCCCAGGTCATAACGCGGGTTCAGCACGATCTCCGGATAGGGGTCGCGCCCCAGCCTTACCAGCTCGGCTTCGACGTGTTCCGGCTGGAAGCCGAGCGCCAGCACGATCTCGTCCACCCCAGCCGCGTCGAGCATGCGCAGATGCCGCTCCAGCAGGGTGATGCCCTCAAAACGCAGCAGGCACTTGGGGAATTGCTCCCCGGGTTGTTGCTGAAGTCGCAGGCCTAGGCCCGCGGCAAGGATGATTGCTCGCATTCGTTCTCCGCACCCATGCAAATTGCCATCGATCAATCGGCGGGCCGCTGCACACCTGCCGCACGCCGCCGTTGGAATTTTCGTTCACTCAAATGTAAATACAGCAGCCCCGGCGCGCCGAGCCCGATCTCGCGGGCACGCTTGGCCAGGGACAGCGCCAGCGCCGCATCGGGCGGAAGGCCGACGATGGGCGCCAGCAACAGGTAGCCGCCTTCCTGCGCCCCCAGCGAGCCGGGAATGGCAAAGGCCGCGCCGCGGATCGCCTGCCCCACGCTCTCCAGCAGCAAGGCGTCGAGCCAGCTGACGGGATGCCCGAGGAAATGCAGGGCCAACCAGACTTCGCCGGTGCCAACCAGCCAGCCAACCAGGCTCAGCGCGAAAGTGGACGCCACCTTGCGGCGGTCGCGGTACATGCCTTGCACGGCCGCGTCCACGGCATCGGCGCGCATGGTCAGCCCCGACCAGTCGCGCTTGCCGAACACCTTCGACAACAGGCGCAGCACCCGGCCGAACAGGCCGCGCTTCTGCACCACGTAGAAACCCGCGATGCACAGCGCAAGCACGGCGGTGACGACCAGCGTTGGCGTGCGCAGGTCGGAGAGCGCATCATGCCCGCCATACAAGCCAAACAGCGCCAGGCCGGTAAAGGCAAAGACCATCTGCGCCAGCGCCTGCATGGTGGTACTGACGGTGATGGCCGCGGCGGCGTCGCGCATGCGCGTGCCGCGGTGCGCCAGGTGGCGCACCATCAGGACCGGGCCGCCGATCTGCCCCGCCGGCAGCAGGCTGTTGACGGATTCGCCGGCCCAGCGTGCCAGCAGCGCGTCGCGCATGGTGCCGTGGCCGGCCCGGCGGTCGAACAGGACGAAGATGGCGCCGGCGTCCAGCACCAGCGGCAGCAGGTGGAACGCGGCGACCAGCACCAGGCCCCAGCCTGCCGACATCAGCGTCGACGCGACGGAGCCGAATCCCTGCCAGGCGAGCAGCGCGACAAAGAGCGCCGCGCCGATCGACAGGAAAAGCATGGCAGCACGGGTCATGGGCGGGGCTTCCGGCCCGGCACCAGTCTCTTGAACACCTGCCTGAAGCCAAAATAGGCGACCGCGTCCTTCATATTGGAGATGAAGCGCAGCCACGGGCGCATGCCCGGATCGGTCACGTACTCGAACGTCAGCGACACGCGCATCTCGTTGGCGCCGGCCGGCGTGATGCGGTGGCGCAGCTTGTCGCCGTCGAAGAACACCAGCCCGCCGGGCGTGGTCTGCACCGAGCCGGGCTCATCGGGCACATCCGCATCGCGCGTGTGCAGTTCGTAGTCAAGGCGGCAGGAGGATTCCTCGATCACGCCCAGCAGCAGCGTGTAGCGGCGGCCGTCGTAATAGGAGGTGTCGTAGTGCCAGCCGATGTGGTCACCCTGGCGCGTGTAGTAATACAGCGCATAGGCGTGGGGATCGGAGTCGGGGGAGACCAGCAGCTTCTCGCCGCACATCTGCTCGAGCCAGCCGATCAGCGCCTTCGACCGGTACAGCTCGGCGATAAACGGCGCGAGCTCGTCAATGGTGTGCCGGCTGACGCTGCCGCCTTGCTTGTGGCCGGGCAGGTAATTGCGGTTGATCTGCGGCACCAGCGCGCGGGCGCTGGCCGCCAGTTGCGCGGTGACTTCCGGCGCCAGGAATTGCTCCAGGTGCAGGAAGGCGCCCTGGCGCACGAAATCGGCGCGCAGTTGCTTGCTGTCGAGCCGGGTGGTGCGCTCGGCCACCGAGGCGTCGGGGTTGGGCAGCCTGGCGCCGGCGCTCGGGACCGCCTGCTGGCGGGGAGTAACGGAAGCGGGGGACGGGCCGTCCAGCGTGATGTCGTTGGCTTGCTCGCTCATCGTGTTCCCCTGATCTCCGTCGAAGCCGTGGCAGGCAGGGGACGCCGCATCACACGCCAGTAGTCGATGATGACCCAGGCCGCGAACAGGGGAGCACCGATCGACGCTGCCATCAGGAACGGGGCGACGCCGCTGCTCAAAGTAACGAGCGGAAGCAGGTAAAGTACGTCTTCTGTCTCGAAGCCGCCCGCAGAAGCTTGCTTCGTCCCGCTTTTCCCGACACGCGACTCGATCCGCATGCGCAGGAAGAAGATCAGCGCCACCGCCACGCCCGCGAGCGTGCCTTGCAAGACGGGCGACATCGTGTCTGCCGCGGCCTGCCCCGAAATGGCTACGCCCATGCCCACGAAGAGCAGGACGGTTATCAGCGCATCGCTCGCCAGATCGTAAAAATGGCCTATTTTGCTCGATTTACCGCTAATTCTCGCCAATTCGCCGTCAGTGTGGTCCAGGAAGTTGGACAGCACGATCAGCAAAGCACCGCAATTGGTCCACGCGAAACCGCCCTGCATCAGGCAGGCTACCCCGGCAAGGCCGATCACGAGCCGCAGGGTGGTCAGGTGGTTCGGGGTGATCCAGGAGTCCTTGAGCGGGCGGACAAGCGCGCGCGCCAGACGGGCGTCCCAGGTACGCGGAGCGGGAGGCTCGCCAAGAGAATTCTTTGGATTTTTGTTCATCTGGAAAAGGTCCACCGGCAGGAAAGCTGCCGCACGGCTCGCATACTAGCGCCCGTTCGCGCACCTTGCATTGCGTAGACTCAACGCCGCAAGGCCGGCCGGGCCGCTGTAGGGGCATACGCCAGTCAAACCGCTATGTTAAGCGATGTCACCGGCAACGGTAAGCGCGGACACCACCCGGGCGCAATATTTGGCCTGCCGGGATCAAGCCGTCCAGAAGGTCCCCGGCCCTGCAAAGGGGCTGCCTGATGCCTGCCAGCCAAGCAGCGATGCTCCAGCAGGCGGTGCCGCGATCAGCGTCGCCCCGGGCCCGGCCCCGCTTCAGGGCTGGCTGCTTTCGCCGGTCCGCACCCTGGCATCGTCCTGCGTGAAGGATGGCGCAGCAATGGCCGGCGGCACGCTAGCCGAGACCTCCGCCGGCGAGCTGGCCGGTGCCGGCGCCGACCCCGCATCGACGGCGCCTTGCTCAGCGGCCGGGCCGCTCACGCCCTGCAACGCGGGCGGCACCGCCGATGCTGCCACGCTGGTTTCCTGCTCCGCAGCCGCCGCCTCCGGCGCAGGGCGCGCAACGCGCTTGGGCGCGGGTGGGGCTTCCGGCTTGGCCGCCGGCCCGAACCATCGCTGGTACCAGCCGCGTATCGTCCAGCCCAACGCTTCAAAGAGGCCGGTCTCCTTGTGCTCCACGAAGCGGACGTTCGCATCGATCATGCGGGACCGCAGCGAGCGCTGGAAGAAGTCGCCCACCATGGGCAGCGCGCTGTGCGCGCCCTGGCCCCAGTAGTCGCTGCGCAGCGTCACCCGGCTGTCGTTGAACCCGACCCACGCGCCGGCAACCAGTTGCGGATGCATCAGGATGAACCAGCCATCGGCATTGTCTTGCGTGGTGCCGGTCTTGCCGGCAACATCCGCGCGAATGCCGAAGCGCGTGCGAATGCTCGTGCCGGTGCCGCGGTCGATCACGCCGCGCATCACGTCGAGCAGCGTCTGCACGGTGGCAACAGGCAGCGCCTGCTCGGGTGACGCGGGGTGGAACGTCTCCAGCACCTCGCCCTTGCGGTCTTCGATGCGGGTGACCATCACCGGCTCCAGGTAGGCGCCCTGGTTGGCGATGGTGCCGTAGGCGCTGACCATCTCCTTCAAGGTGACCGGGCTGGTGCCAAGCGCCAGCGAGGGCACCGTATCGAGCCGGCTTTGCCGCACGCCCATGGCGCGCGCCAGCTTGGCCACCTTGGCCGGGCCGACGCTTTGCATCAGTTGCGCGGTGATGGTGTTCTTGGAATACACCAGGCCGTCGCGCAGGCTCATGGCACGCCCGCTCGGGGGGCCATCGTCGGAGGGCCGCCAGACCTCGCCGCCGGCGAGCGGGATTTCCACGGCCTGGTCGACGAAGGTGTCGTCCGGCTTGGCGCCTTGCTCGAACGCGGCGCCATACACGAACGGCTTGAACGTGGAGCCCGGCTGGCGCTGCGCCTGCTGGACGTGGTCGAAGGCGTCCAGGGTGAAGTCGCGGCTGCCTACCCAGGCCTTGATCTCGCCGGTGCGCGGGTCGAGCGCGAGGAAGCCGGCCTGGATGCGGGTCTTGGACTGGCGCAACGCCTGCATGAAGGCGTGGTCCGCCAGCAGTTGCGTCATGGCCGCCTCGGGCGTCTGCCCGGACTCCCTGGCCGCGCGGTACGCCGGCGTCTCGCGCACAAAGGCCTGCACCAGGTCCTTGTTGGCCGCCCAGCCGGAGCGCGGCGCCCACGCGGCGTCGGCGATGCCTTGCAACTGGCTGCCCTGGCGCGCCACCGCCTGGTTGGCCAGCGCCTGCAGGCGCGAATCGATGGTGGTGCGCACCACCAGCCCGTCGGTGTAGATGTTGTAGTCGTTGCGGTCCGCCCAGGTGATCAGCCATTTGCGCAGCTGCTGGGCGAAGTGCGGCGCCGGGCCGGGCGGCTCGGTCTGCCGCTCGAAGTCGATGCGCAGCGGGCGCTTTTTCAGCAACTCGTACTTCGCCGGCTCCAGCTTCTGGTACTTGACCATTTGCGCCAGCACGGTATTGCGCCGCTGCACGGCGCGCTCGGGGTTGATGACCGGGTTGTAGTAGCTGTTGCCCTTGAGCATGCCGATCAGCGTGGCGCTTTCCAGCACATCCAGCCGGCCTGCGGATTTATCGAAGTAGGTGCGCGCCGCCATCTCGATGCCGTAAGCGTTGTACAGGAACGGTACGGTGTTGAGATAGGTCTCGAGGATCTCGTCCTTGGTATAGAGCGCCTCGATCTTCAGCGCCGTGATGGCTTCCTTGAGCTTGCGCGTGAGCGTGGGCGCGCGGCCGATCTCGTCGGGATAGAGATTGCGGGCCAGCTGCTGCGTGATGGTGGAGCCACCTTGCCGGTCGCCGGAGAAGGTATGCAGCGCGGCCGAGCCCATGCGGCGCCAGTCCAGGCCGAAGTGCTGGTAGAAGCGGTGATCCTCGGTGGCGATCAGCGCCGTCGTCACATTGGGCGAGATATCGGCCAGGCGGACCCATTCGCGGTTGGCCCACTTGAACACGGCCAGCGGCTTGCCATCGGCCGATAGGATCTGCGCGGGCTGGTCGGATTTGGCCTTGCGGATATCGCTGATGCCCGGGGTGAAGGGAATCAGCATCAGCACATAGAGCAGGAACAGCACCGGCACGGCGGCCACTGCCTTGGCCACGCCGCGGCGCGTGGGGCGCCGCAGGCGGGCAAGCCGCTCGGCGGCGAGGGTTTTGATCTGGGCCAGATTCATGAAGCAAGCAACATTGGTCGGAGTCACATTCCGGCGCGGAGAAAGGCCTGCATCCTACCAAAATCGCTTGCTGCGCCCTGGATCTTGTCCAACGCCAGGGAATCAGGGCCGCATCGGGGGCCGGTTCAGTCGACGCGGTGCTCCGCAAGCACCAGGCTTTCGTCCACGCGTTCGTACTTGGACGCGTAGCTGGCGTCGAAGCGCACCACGCGCTTGAGTTCCGGGGCGTACCACGCCACCGCCGTGTAAGGCACCGAGGATTCCGCGCCATTCGAAAAGCCATAGAACGGTCGCATCACATAGCCCTTGTAGGCCAGGCGCAAGACGCGGAAGCTGCCGGCAGGCACCGTGATGGTGGACTCCCCGGTCACCTCGCCGCTCAGTTCCGTGCGCATCTCGGTGCCAACCTGCCTGTAGCTGTATTTCCATCGCGCGCCCGGCTTCACGTCTTCCGGCACCCAGCCGCGCGGCGGCGATGCGCCATCGAACTCGCCACCGCTGGGCGTGATGATCCGCTCAAGACGGCCGTCGAGGGTCTCCAATCGGGCGCCCTGGTTGAACGTAACCCGCTCCCCTTCGACACGGTCGACGCGGTATAAAACATCGCGCCGTTTGCGTGTCAGCTTGTCTAGCAGTTCGTAGCGCCAGATCTCGCCGACGCGGGGCGACTCGCTGCCCGCCGGCGCAGCGCCGGCGTCATCCACCACAGGCGCCGCAGCCACCGGCGCTGGCCCAGACGAGCGATAGCTGGCCATCGCCGCCACGCCGCGCTCCTTGATCGATGCGATCCAGCTGGCCGGCAATGCCTTGAGCTTTTCGCCGGGCGCGCGCCGTGCCGACAGGATGCCCACGAGCCGGCCCGTCTCATCGAACAAGCCGCCGCCGCTGGCCGTCGCCGGGAAATCGAGCGTGACCTCGATGCGGTCCAGCTTGCCGTCCGAGCCCGCGCGCAATCCGGATACGCTGCCGTCCAGCACGACCACGCCCGTGGCCTCCGGACTGGCTGCCGCAAGCACCCTCTGCCCAAACGACGGCGCCGCCGCCGCCGACACGCTGACGGCCGGCGCATTGAAGTTCGCAACCCGCAGCAAACACAGGTCGCGATCCACGTCCGGCGCTTCCAGCGTGGCATCGTAGCTCACATTGTCGCGCCGCACGGCAATCGCGCGCGCGCCGGCCAGCACGTGGCAAGCGGTGACCAATTGCCCCGGGCCAATTACCACGGCGGACCCCGATGCCAGCGGCGCGTTGTTGGGGCCCGTTGCCCGCACGGCATAGATGCTTGGTGTGAGCTTGGCCAGCAGGTGCGGGGCATCGAGCGCGCTGGCATTGGCGGCGGCGAGCGCCAGGAAGACGGGAACGGCGATCAGGGCGGGGCGGCGCATAGGTTGCGGTGACGTTGTCATGTGCTGGAAGACTGTGAGAGTAAATGCCGCGCTCACGGCAACGTAGCGACGCTGCGATCGTTCAGCGCGGCTGCATCAGGTAGCGCAGATCGTCCATGCGCACCGGGCCGGCTTCGGCCGGCTGCGCGGCGCGCGAGGGGACAGCCGGAGCCGGTGCCACTTGCCGCGCCAGCGGCACTGCAGGCGCGGCGGCGGCAAGCGTGGCCGGCTTGCGCTCCCCCGCCCCGGGCTGGGCGTCCGGACCCGACACCGGCACCTCGCCGGTGTAAGCCAGCGAGGGCAGTTCGCCCTTGGCGTTGGCGGCGCTATCCTCGGTCAGCTGCAAGCGCCCGGCCAGAAAGCCAATGGTAATGGCGCTGCGCAGGTACTTGGTCTCGCCGGCGGCCAGGTCGAACAGGAAACGCGTCTCGACCTCTGTCGTGCCGGAGGCGACATAGCTGCCCGGTTTGCGATCCGCGTAGAAAAACCCGCCTGGCCGGCTACGTCCTACCACTTCTTCGTCGATCCGCAGTTCCGGCTGGATGGCAGCGCCCACAAGCGATGAGGAGCGAAGGAAGAAGATCCGCCCCTCCCCGGCACGCAGTGGCGGCATGGTTTGCTTGACTTCCTCGTAGGACGGCCCCGTTGCGCAACCCGTGGCCAAAATGGACGCCGCAACCCCGGCGATCAACACGCCTGTGAATCTCATCCCTGTGCCCGTTATCTTGTTATCTATTCTGCTGTGGCCGTATTCTGCAATGGCCGGCACGATAGGACAAGGGCAGCGCCGTTCACGAGGCATCGGGCCCAGTTGGGTTCATCCATAGTGCCCGGGTGAAATTAACGCCAGCTTCCACGCCGCTGCGCAAAGACGATTGCGGGCAAGCCTGCAATCCGCTAACCTCCACACCATGGCCCACGCACAAACCCCGTCGATTATTCGCACCATCCCTGCGATGGTGGGTTAGCGCACGTGGCCTGAGCACACAAAGCAACCCGCCCAACGAGGCGGGTTTTTTGTGCCCGCCTCCTTGGAGCCTTCAACGCCAAGGAGCCTGAAGATGCAGCCAACCCGCCCCGCCGCAGCAACACCCGCCGTCCTCTACATGGTCTGCGGTAAGATCGGCTCCGGCAAATCGACGCTGGCCCGGCAGCTCGCTGCGCGGCCGGCCACGGTGCTGATCAGCGAGGACGACTGGCTATCACACCTGTATCCCGGCGAGATCCAGGAGGTCGCCGACTATGCCCGCTGTGCCGGAAGACTGCGCGACGCCATGGCCAGCCACATCGACGCGCTGCTACTGGCTGGCATGTCGGTCGTACTTGATTTTCCCGCCAACACGCCGGCCACGCGAAGCTGGGCCAGGGCCATCTTCGAGCAGGCGGCCGCAGCGCATCAACTCCACTACCTCGATGCGCCGCACGCCTTGTGCAAGGCCCGCCTGCGCGCGCGCAACGCCAGCGGCACGCACCCGTTCGAGACGAGCGATGTGCAGTTCGATGCCATCACGCGCTACTTTGTGGCGCCGTCAGCCGACGAAGGTTTCAACGTGATTCGGCATGTGCCATCCGAGGCGGGCGCGGCGACAACCTGACAGGCAAGGCCGGGCGGACATCCGACCGCATGGCTCGGCTCGCTATCATGGCGAACACATTCACCATTCACCATCCAGCCGAAAACCGCCATGTCTCTGATGTTCGAGCTTGCCTCCCCCCTGCCGATCAGTGCCAGCCAGGCATGGCAGCGAGCGACCACGTCCGAAGGCATCAACGACGAGTTGTTTCCCTGGCTGCGCATGACGGCGCCGCCCGCCATGCGCGGCAAGGCGATCGGCGAGCTGCCGCTTGGCGAGCGGCTTGGCCGCAGCTGGCTACTGGCGTTTGGCATGTTTCCCGTGGATGCGGACGACATCGTGCTGGCGGAGGTGGGGCCGGGCTACCGTTTCAAGGAAACGTCGCGGATGCTGAGCATGCGCAGCTGGGTGCACGAACGGACGATTCGCGACACCCCAGGCGGTTGCGAGGTGCATGACCGGCTCACTTTTGCATTGCGAGGACCCGCAGCCTGGCTGCCCGGCGGTGGCAGGGCGATGGCAGCCGTAGTGAAATGCCTGTTTCGCCACCGTCACCGGCGCTTGGCACGGTGGGCACGAAATGCCAGGCGCACGGAACTTCCCGACTCGCCCGATAATTCAAAATATTTCAATGATTAATTGAGATTTCAGTCGCCAACGCAATCGGCCGGCGCCTAGACTTGCTTCACCGGCCCAGCAATCAAGCAGATCCAGCGATCCACGCGATGCGAGCCAAATTCAAATATTTCCAACTTTGTCGAGGCACCGCATCATGAACCCCAACGCTACCCAAATCGCCATCGTCTACCACAGCGGCTATGGCCACACCGCCAAGCAGGCACAGGCCGTTGCACGCGGCGCCGCCAGTGTCGACGGCGTCGAAAGCCTGCTGATCAGCGTCGACGACATCGACCAATACTGGGACACCCTGGAAAACGTGGACGGCATCATCTTCGGCGCGCCCACCTATATGGGCAGCGCATCGGCGCAGTTCAAAGGTTTCATGGACGCCACCTCGCGCAACGTCTTCGCCAAGGGCGGCAAGTGGGCCAACAAGGTGGCGGCCGGGTTCACCAACTCGGCCTCCCGTTCGGGCGACAAGCTGGCCACACTACAGCAGATCGCGATCTTCTCCGCGCAACACGGCATGCACTGGGTCAACCTTGGCCTGCCCCCTGGCCACAACAACTCGAAGTCGACTGAGGATTCGCTCAATCGCCATGGCTTCTTCCTGGGTGCGGCGGCGCAGTCGAATGCAGACGAAAGCGCTGACGTGGTGCCGCCGCTGGCAGACCTGCGCACGGCCGAGCATCTGGGTACGCGGGTTGCGCAAGTTGCGCAGCAACTGGCCGCTGGGCGGCTGGCATTGGCGTCGCTGAAGAAGGCGGCGTGAAGGCTTGCGCACCAACGCACCCCACGTGATTGAAACGTTTCATAGCGTGCTACACTGCGAGCCACAGGAAACGACGATATCCGCGAAGTGACATGAAGAAAGCAGCCGCAGCGCAACGCAAGCCGACCCTGAAGGACCTGGCCGAGCAAGCGGGCGTTTCGGTTGGCACCGCCTCCAACGTGATGGCGGGGCGCGGCGGCCCGTCTGCAGTGACCGTCACCCACGTGTTCGAAGTGGCGCGCAAGATCGGCTATGTCGCCAATGCCGCGGCGCGCAGCCTGCGCTCGCGGCGCTCGCGCCTGGTGGCCTGCCTGGTGCCGGACATCACCAACCGCTTCTATGGCGTGATCGTGCGCGCGGCCGAACATGTGCTGCGCGAAGCCGGCTACACCTTGCTGCTGGTCGACACCCATAACGACACCGAACGCGAATGCGAGCTGCTGCTGGACGTGACCCGCGTCGGCGTTGACGGCGTGCTGTTCGCGCCCGGTTCCGAGAGCTCGGCCAAGCTGCAGCAGCAGATCGCGCAGGTGGACGTGCCGCTGGTGATCCTGGACCGCGATATCGCCCCGGATCGGCCCAGCGTCAAGGTGGACCACTTCAGCGGCGCGCTGAAGACCGCCAACTATCTGCTCGATCTCGGCCACCGCCGCATTGCCCTGCTCTTCCCCAGCTCTCACCTGCGCCCCGCGCGAGAGCGCTGGCATGCCTTCGAGACGGCTGCCGCCGCGCGCGGCATCGGCGATGCGCTGGAGCTTGTGCGCATCGACACCAGCTCGATGGACATCGCTTTTTCGCAATGCCTGGCGCTGTTCCAGCAGGCCGCGCCGCCTACCGCCATCTTTGGGCTGGGCACGACGCTGCTCGCAGGCGCGCTCAAGGCGGCACGCCAGACCGGCAGGGACATTCCGGGCGACCTGTCGGTGGTGTGCGTGGGCGATACCGAACTGGCCCAGGTGCATACGCCCGAGCTGACCACGCTCACCTGGAGCCTGCAGGACCTGGGGCGCCATGCCGCCCGCCTGCTGCTTGCCGAGATGGAGCCCGGCCTCGAGCCGCAAAGCAGCCCCGACGCGACCGGGCACCTGATGCTGACCTGCGAGCTGATCCTGCGTGATTCATGCGCCGCCGTGGACGCGCAAGGGCGCAGGAAGGCGGCGCGGGGCCGCGCTAAGACCAGCGCCAGCTAAGGCTTGCGCTTCCTCACCTGCCCCCTGCCGGGCGGCGCAATGCCGCCTTTCCGGCATTCCCTCCCCTAGCTCCCGCCCCTCGCAGCCGGTCGTTTACCCTTTATATGAAACGTTTCAATTCCATGCTATATTTTTCTCACCCGTCGTAGCGGGGACCATGCGAACGATCACCCAAAGATCACCATAAGATCACCACGGAGACAGCCACAGCATGCCGGACAGCAATCGCAAAGGGATGAACCGGCTTGCCGGCAAGGCAGCCATCGTCGTAGGCGCGGGATCGATCGGCGCCGACACCAGCAACGGCGCAGCCGCTGCCATCGTCTACGCCCGCGAAGGGGCGCGGGTGCTGTGCGTGGACCGCGACCTGGCGCTGGCTCGCAGGACCGCGAGCCAGATCGAGGAGGCGGGCGGAAGCGCCAGCGCCTTCGAGGCTGACGTGCGCGACGGCGCGCGGCTGGCGGCCATGGTGGATGCCTGCCGCGAGCGCTACCGGCGCATCGACGTACTGCACAACAACGTGGGCATCGAGGAGATCGGCGAGCTCGAGGACATCACGGAGGCATCCTGGGACCGCGTGTTCGACATCAACCTGAAAGGCGCCATGCTCGCCTGCCAGAAGGCGATGCCGCACATGATCGCGCAGGGCGGCGGCTCGATCATCAACATCTCGTCGATCGCCAGCCGCAAATGGGGCCCGATGCCCTTTCTCTCCTACAACGCATCGAAGGCCGCGCTCAACCATATGACGCGGATCCTCGCGCGCCGCTACGCCGCGGACCAGGTGCGCTGCAATGTGATCCTGCCCGGCCTGATCGATACGCCGCATGCGGCCCACCTGACCGATGGCGATGAAGCCGCCGTGCAGGCCGCGCGCGCGTTTCGCAATAGCCGCTGCCCGATGGGCCGGCAAGGCACGCCATGGGATATTGCCTACGCGGCGCTGTTCCTTGCCTGCGACGAGTCGCGTTATGTGACGGGACTGGAGATGGTGGTGGATGGCGGGCTGGGTCTTTGACGGAAGCCGAAAACGAATCAAAAGCCAGGCCGCAGCACACAACAAAGAAACAGGAGATGCCCCATGCCGCATTACCTCGCCACCGCCTCGCTCCTTGCCGCGCTCGCTGCGCCCGCGATCGCAGCGCAAGCCAGTGAATCCCCCGCCGACTACCCCTCCCACCCGATCCGCTTGTTGCTGCCGATCTCGGCCGGCTCCGGCGGCGACATCCTTGGCCGGGTGCTGGCGGAACGCATGTCGGCCATCCTGAAGCAGCCCATCGTGGTAGAGAACAAGGGTGGCGCTTCCGGCATCATCGGCACGCAGGCCGTCGCCCGCGCGGCGCCCGATGGCTACACCTTCACGCTCGGCGGCGCGACCACGCATATGCTGAACGCCGCCGTCTACGCCAAGCTGCCCTACGACCCAGTGAAGGACTTCACCGCCATCGGCCAGGTCGGCACGGCCGCCATCCTGCTGGTGGCCAGCAATGACTTTCCCGCGAACGACATCAAGGAACTGGTGGCGTACACCAAGAGCCATCCCAACGAGGTGCAGTACGCCAGCTGGGGCACAGGCTCCACGGGGCAATTCTGCGGCGAGGTGCTCAAGCAACTGGCCGGCGCCTCGATGACGCATATCCCCTACAAGACCGTGCCGCAGGTGCTCAACGACATCGTTGCCGGGCATATCAAGCTGGGCTACGTGGACATGACTTCGGGCACTCCCTTCGTCAAGTCCGGCAAGGTCAAGGCGCTCGGCACCTGCACCTCGCGTTCGCCGAGCCTGCCCGGCGTGAAGAGCTATGTCGACGAGGGCATCGATTTCGATCGCGTGTTCCGTTGGGGCCTGTATGTGCCTGCCGGCACGCCGAAGCCGATCGTGCAGAAATTGTCGGATGCGTTGAACCAGGTGCTGGCCACGCCGGAGATCAAGGCTCGCCTGCTGGAGATGGGCATCGCGGCCACGCCGATGAGCGGCGGGGAACTCGGCAAGCTGAACGCGCGCGATATCCCGGCATGGAAGGAAGTGGCAAAGACCGCCGGCGTCACGCAGGACTAAGCGCCTTCTGCGCGCGTCAATGACTCAATCAATCAACCAACCAACCAACCAACAATGCCAAATCACGGAGCCCTGAACATGGATAGTTTGTCTCTCGCCCGCATCCAGACCGTGCGCGACCACATGGCCCTGGAGTGCACCCGGGAATGGGACGCCGTCATCGCCACCTTTGCCCATCCGCGCTACGAGATGCACGGGGGCGGCGCAGTCTTTGACGGCGAGGAGGCTGTGCGCGGCTACTTTGCGTCGTCGCGCACGCCCTTCCCCGACCAGGCCAACGAGATCATCAGCATCGCCGCGGCCGGCGACACGGTACTGGTGGAGTTCTGGCTCACCGGCACGCACCTTGGTCCCTTGAAAGCGAACGGCACCGTGTACCCGCCCACTGGCCGCGCGTTTCGCGTGCGCATGGCCGCGTCGTTCGAGTTCGCGCCTGACAGCGACAAGATCGTCTGCGAGCGGCCGTACTTCGACCAGGGGGCAAAGCTGCGCTCGCTCGGGCTGGTCGCTGCGTAGCGGATGTCGCCTCAGGCCGCCTGCGCCGCCGGGTGCGCGCAGGGGCGGCCACCCACGCGCGTGCGCAAGCAGGCGCCATTGCGTTGCCGCCGGACTTCAGCGCGGGGGATTCGTCGATCTGCACATTGCAGACTGCGCAGCCTATGGTAAGCCCGCGCCCAGCCGGCCATCTGTAGCGCCGAGCGGCTCTCAACCATCGTGCTGGCAGGATTTTCGCCCGGTTTCCCGCGCCGCAGCCACGTCGACCACGCTACTCGACTTCGCCCTCGTCGCTATCCGGCGCTGGCGCAGCGCGTTCATGATCCATCGCGGCCTGGGCAAGCGCCGCTGCAACCGGCTGCGCACTCTCCTTGCGCTCGCTGTACCGGTCCGTCAGGTAGGCGGAACGGTCACGCACGAGCAAGGTGAACTTGACCAGTTCCTCCATCACGTCGACCACCCGGTCATAAAACGCGGAGGGCTTCATGCGGCCATCGGCGTCGAATTCCTGGTAGGCCTTCGGCACGGATGACTGGTTCGGGATCGTCACCATGCGCATCCAGCGCCCGAGCACACGCAACGCATTGACGGCATTGAACGACTGCGAGCCACCGCAGACCTGCATGACGGCAAGCGTGCGGCCCTGCGTGGGGCGGATGCCGCCGATCTCCAGCGGCAACCAGTCGATCTGGTTCTTGAACACCGCGGTCAGCGTGCCGTGCCGCTCGGGGCTGCACCAGACCTGGCCCTCCGACCATTCGGACAGCGCGCGCAGCTCGGCCACCTTCGGATGATCCGCCGGCACGCTGTCCGTGACGGGAAGGCCGTGCGGATCGAACACCTTGGTTTGCGCGCCAAGGTGCCTGAGAATCCGCTCGGCCTCGAGCGTGAGCAGGCGGCTGTAGGAGTTCGGGCGTAGCGAGCCGTAGAGCAGGAGAATGCGCGGCGCATGCGTCGAGACGCTGCGCGGCTCCAGCTTTTGATCGGTGGGGATGTCCAGCAGCGGCAGCGCGACGTTGCGCAGTTCGTCCGTCATCGGCCGATTCTCCGGCCGTCGGCGTCGATCACGCGCTCGCCATCTTCCTTGGCGCGCGACGTGCCGCAGTCGGGGTTGTGATAGATCTGGACGTGCATGCTTGATTACCTTGATTGCCTTGACTACCTTGACGGATGCTGCCGGATCACGGATTCAGCGTGCCGCATCGGAGACCTCCGGCTTGGCGTCACAGCAGGCCGGCGCGGCGGGGACCTCGCATGCCGCCCCGCCACAGCAGTTCTCGGTCAGGAAGGCAACAAGGCCGCCCATGGCCGCGAAGTTGGCCGAATAGATCACGAAGCGGCCGTCCTGGCGGGAAGCCACCAGCTCCGCGTGGGACAGGTCCTTCAGGTGAAACGACAGGCTGGAGGGCGAAATGCCGAGCTGTCGGGCGATTTCGCCGGCGGCGATGCCGTTCGGGCCGGCAACCACCAGCGCGCGGAAGATAGCAAGGCGGGATTCGTGGGCCAGGGCGCCAAGGGCGCGGACAACCAGGTTCGAGTTCATGGCCGCATCATAGCGCCATCATTTTGATATTTCAATAATCATTGAAGTTTAATGCAAAGCGATAACACGTGATACATGGACCACTTGACGCCAGGTCAAAACAGATTATGTCGCCTCGAGCACAGAAAGAATGTTGCCGGCCGGGTCCTTGAACCACGCAATGACGGGGCCGCCCTCGCTGCGGCAGATCCCCCGTTCGTCGGTCTTCAGCCCGGGCAGATCGTAGGTCTCGAAGCGCACGCCGAGCTTGCCGAGTTGCTCCACGGCCTTGTCCACGCTCTTAACCGGGAAATTCAGCACGGTGAACGTCGCGGGCACATGGTTGGGCTTGGGATACAGCAGCACGTTGTTGCCGCCGGCGATGTACAGGGTCAGCATGCCCCCGCTCGCGGACACTTCCAGCCCCAGCGTACCGCCATAGAAGTTCGTGGCCTTGGCGATGTCGTCAACCGAGAATCCGCTGAATGCATGACTGTCGCGCAACATGGCTTGCTCCTTGAAATGACTTCCGTGCATGCGGAAAACACAACCGGCCGGCTCCGGCCGGAGCGGCCTACGGGCCAGTATTGTTCATCGCGGTGGGGGACTCAAGGCGTCTGAAGTAACAAAGCATGGCCCATGTTCTTGCCTGCGCTCACTTCGGACTGCCAGGTGCCGCTGCCTCGGTGCGCTGCAGCGCGCGGCTGCATTTGCGCACAAGCCGCTCCGGCGATTGCTCCGCCTCGAGTGCCTTCGACGCTGCGCTCAGCATCGCGGGCAAGGCGGGGTCGCCCTTTGCCGCGTTCATGGCCTCCTGATCTTCAGCATCCAGCTTGCCAAGTTCCGTCGCCAGGGCTGCGTTGTAGCGCTGCGCGTTCGCGGGATCCAGCTTTGCGCAAGCCATCGGGAAGGCAACGAGGGATGCGTACATCGCCACCTTGAAATCCGGCGGCAACGGGCCGCATGGCGCGTCGGGCGGGCACGGTGCAGTGGCAAAACTGCCTGCCGCATGCAATGCGAGCATCAATGCGCTGAATCCATAGTTGCACCAGGCTGTGCCCGCGCCAGCGGCATTCACCGCTTCACGCCGCCGCATCCATCCCACCCTTGACCATAGCGTTCGGCCGGCTTCAGAAAGTTGGGGAGGGGAGATCGTGGCTTTGGGCTCTTGCATGCGGTATGGCTCTTCCATGTGAAATGTGCGGCGCGCGTTGCACCAAGCATAGCCCAAATGTCGCCGGAGTCACCCGAGTCACCGGCCATCCAACAACGCAGGCCGCCACTTGATCCGCGTATTCGAACCCCGTACCATGCCCTTGCTACCGAAATATAGCGATGTATATAACGCTGGGCAAAGCAGGCGCCCTGGCCACCGAAGGAGAGAGTTCCGTGAATGAAGCGCTGTCCGCCAGCACCGGCGAGAGCAAGGTGCGGCAATACCAGTCCGATGCACTGACGATCTCGGGGCTGGAGCAAACGCTCAGCCTGGATGCGGCGGCCCTGACGGGCTGCGCCGACGTGGTGGGCGGGCCGGCAACCATCCAATGCTACTCGGGGCGCCATGTCCGTGAAGTGCGGCATTGGCGTGGCGTGCGCGTGACGCAGTTGCTTGACCTCGCCGGCATGCAGGCACTGCCTATCGGGCGCCGCAAGCAGAGCGTGATCGCCGTGGTCGCACAAGACGGCTACCGGTGCCTGTTCACCTGGCACGAGCTGTACAACACGGCGGTGGGCAGCGGCGTGATCCTGGTGGTCGAGGAGGACGGTGTTGCGTTTGACCCCGACCTTGGCGGGCTCCACATGGTTTCACTGCGAGACCTGAAGCTTGGCCCGCGCCAGGCGCTGGCGGTCAGCAGTATCGAGGTTCGGCAGTGGCAGGCTTGAGGCGGATGTTCAAGCCTTGGCCAGCAGCTTGATCAAGCCGTTGACCTCAGCCTCGCACGCCTTGGCCGCGCGCTGCTCCGCGGCGCGGTAGAGCCGGATCATTTCCTCGCCGACCGGCGTCAGCACGGTGCCACCGCCCTGCGCGCCGCCATGCTCCGAATCCACTGCCGGCTGGGCCAACGAGCGGTTGATCTCGTTGAGCAGATCCCAGGCCCGCTTGTAGGACATGTCGAGGTGTTTCGCCGCGGCCGATATGGAACCGCATGCGCGGATCGCTTCAAGCAGCGCGATTTTGCCGGGGCCAATGGCAATCGTATCGCCCAGCATCACGCGCATGCGCAACAGCGCCTGCGGCGTATCCGGGCTGACCGAGGTTCGGGAGCGAGCAAGTTTAACCATGGCGGGATGGTACCCCGGCCGACTATCCAGCGGAATATGCGCGCAAGCCGATAGTGCGCATGAGGGCATCCGCATACGATCCGAAAAGCGTTATGTTAGAGCGAATATAACGAAAAGAAATAAGCTTTTGGGGAGATCCACATGGTCACGTTGAAACGTCCGGTGTCCGTATGGCTCGGGTCCGCCTTTGTGCCACTGCTCCTGGTGGCCTGCGGCGGCTCCGATGCCGAGACACCGGCCACCGCGGCAACCGTCACGCCGCTCGTCCAGGCAGAGCGCCAGCTCCAGGTTGGCGGCGCGCTGGACCGGCCCGCCACGCTGACGCTGACGCAACTCCAGGCGCGTCCGGCCGCCATCCAGGCCGTCAGCTTCTCAAGCGGATCCGGTGCGCAAACCCACACCTATGTGGGCACGGCATTGTGGGATCTGCTCAATGGCATGGGCATCCAGGTGGATGCCGCCGTCAAGAACGACGTGCTCGGCAAGTACGTGCTGGCGACTGGCGCCGATGGCTGCAAGGCGGTGTTCTCGCTGGGCGAGATCAAGCCGGATTTCGGCAACCGGGCCAGCCAGGTCGTCCATAGCGAAATGGTGGATGGCGTCGCGACGCCACTCACGGCCGATGGCCTGCTGCGCGTGACCGCGCCGGGCGATGGCAAGGGCGGCCGCTATGTCTCCGGCCTGCTGCGGCTGGATGCGCGCGCGTCCGGCTCCACAGCCATGGGCACGGGCGGCGCGCCGTCCACCCTCCTCACCGTGACGGGCGCGGTCAAGCAGCCTGGCACGTTCGACCTGGCTGCCCTGAAAGCCCTGCCGGTGGTTACGCGCACGGTGGGCGCCAACACCTACACGGGCGTGAGCCTGCGGGATTTCCTGAACACCACGGTCGGCCTCGCCACCAACCCGGCGGTGAAGAACGACGTGCTGGCGATGTATGTGGTGGCAACCGGCAGCGACGGCTACAAGACCCTGATCGCCCTGGGCGAGGTCGAGCCCGGCTTTGGCAACCAGCCGGACCTCATCGCCTATGCAATGGATGGTGCGCCGCTGGGCGCCAACGGCTTTGCCAGGCTGGTGATCCCCAACGATGGCAAGGCGGGCCGCTACGTCTCCAAGCTGATCAGCCTGGAAGTGTTCGCGGCGCCGGCTGCCCAATAGGCGCACTTGCGCGCCTATCCACGCTTATGCGCGCGCGGCCAGCAAGACGCTGGAGGCCTTGAAGATGGCGACGGCCGGGCCGCCTTGCACCAGCCCGAGGCTGGTCACGCTGTCGTTGGTGATGATGGCCACGATCTCGCCGCCCTGCGGCAGGCCGATGGCGACCTCCGCATTCACCGCGCCGATCTTGATGCCCGCTACCGTGCCGGCAAGCTGGTTGCGCGCGGACAGCAGGATGTCCGGGTCGGGCACGCCCACGATCACGGACGAGGCCTTGATCAGCGCCACGGCTTCCTTGCCCACGGCCAGCCCGAGCCGCTTGGTGCTCTCGGCGGTGATGGTGGCAACGATCCGCACGCTACTCGCGATCTCAAGCTCGATCTCGTCGTTCACCGCGCCTTTGTGGACTGCGCTGACCTTGCCGCTCAATTGGTTTCTTGCGCTGGTTTTCATTTTTGTTCACGCCTCGTCATGTCGGCGGCCATCGCCCGGCCGCATGGGTCCCGGCCTGTCGCGCCCGGGTGCCTGATCGGCAGATCATAGCGCGTTCAGATCCCCTCGCCATGCCGTCCTTCCTGATAACCCTTCTTTCCAGACCGTGATGTCCAAAGCCTCGCTCGACCTCCAGCTGCTCCGCGTCCTGCACACGCTGCCGACCGAATGCAGCGTCTCCCGCACGGCGATCCTGCTGGGCCAGTCACAGCCGTCGATCAGTGTTGCACTGCGGCGCCTGCGCGGAAATGGACGGGCAGATCCAGCCCTATGTGCTGCCGATCATGCACGCCGCGCGCGCGCTGGCGCAGACCCTGGCGGGCGATCCGCAGCGCGTGGTCTTCCCGGTGATGCCGGTCAGCCTGAAGACGCCGGCAAGCCCGGCGGTGATCGCGCGGCCCACTGACCCGAGCGGCGCCTGGGCCGTTGTGGTCCACCCGCAGGACGTGCGCAACAGCGTGCGGGCCATCTGCGCCGATCCGGCCACGGGACGCACCATCGGCTTCGCGCTGGTCGGCTCCGCGGTCAGCGACAAGGCGCCGCTGCTGCAGGAAATGTCGGCGCTGCCGCCTTGAGCGGGCGATGCGCGCGGGCGCTGGCCGCATTCGGCGCGACGCGCTCGCGCGCATCAGGCCCCGAGCCAATCAGGATCAGGCGCGGACATAGACCCAAGCCTGAACGCCTGACTTCAGCGTCACCGAGATGCGTTTGTAGTCCGATACCTCGTACGCATCGGCGGCTGCCAGTTCCTGCGCAGTGATCTCGAAGACCATGCCGGGTACTTCATCGTTGGGGTCCGAGCTGGGCTGGACGATTGGGTGATGCGTCTTTCCGCTTGTTGCGACCACGCCGGGGTCGGCAATGGCAACAAGCGACTGCGAGTAACCGGGGATGGCGTCATGGCGCCCGACAAGCTCACGTCCAAAGTTGGCGATCTGCACCGCCTTGTCCTGCAGCGTCCCATAGGAAAAAAGCAGTACTGCCGTATCTTTTCCATCGCCCATCATGTCCACTCCTTTTGATCAGTCAGTCTGGCGGTGCAATTCTAGGCCATGGCCGGTTGTCGATGGCATCCATGTCCGATGAGCGCGCAAGGCGCTATGTTGCCGCTCCACACCCGTTATATTCAATGATATATTTCGCTGACTGAACGAGGATTCCACGGAAGGTACGCATGCATACGCCGCCGTTTCGCCTTGCCCGCCCCAATGGCATTGAGGCGGCGCTTGGCCACAAGCAGCCACCGTGCTGCCCGCCCGCCGAGCCGCAGAGCCTTGGCGGCCGGCGGCGCACGCGCCTTGCGGAGCTGGATTCGCACCTGCACTGCTCGGTGATCGGCACCTGCATGACCACCAGCGAGCTGCGCAAGCTGGTGCCGCGCTTCACCACGCTGGACCGGCAGCGCGCCACCGACCTCGAAATCCACCACGAAGCGGTCAAGCTCTCCAGCGCCGGCGGCGAAGGTTGCAAGGCGTTCCAGAAGGCATTGGATGAGCGCTACGCACATGCGTTGCGGCGCTTTGGCGCGGCCAAGGATGCGGATGCCGTGCGCAAGCTCTGGGACGAAGCCGTCAGCAGCGGTGACATCCCGCCGGCCTACTGGGCCGTGATGACGCACCCGGACGCCAGCACCGCGGTACGCCAGGCGGCGTTTGGCGAGGTGCACATGCTGTCGCACCTGGTAGGGGCGGCCAACCGCGCGGACATCCGCCGGCTGGTCGCGCTGGAAGAAGACAACGCCACGCTGCGGGACAAGCTCGAGCGCCAGCAGGAACGCTTGCAGGAAATGAGCACACGGCACGAGACGACGATCGGCCAGATGACCCACCAACTCATCCAGCTGAGCACGCGCGCGGACCGGCAAACGGGGCCGCGCGATACGGAGCTGGAATTACAAGCGCTGCGAGAAGCCTTGGCAGCCCGTGATGAAAACCTCGCCCTGCAGGCAAGCCGCCGCCAAGCCGCGGAACAGCGCGCCATGCGCGAGCACGAACAGCTGCAGGCCGTACGCGCGCAGCTCGACGACGCACTCGCCCAGCTGCAATTCAGCCGTGCCGAATCGGAAGCCATGGAACGCGCCATGCTTCCCGCCGCGGCACCGGGAGAGGAGCGCCACGCAGGGCTGCGCCAGCTACGGGGAAAGCGCATTGTCTATGTCGGCGGACGCCCCGGCTCCAACCACACGCTCAAATCGCTGGTGGAGTCCACCGGCGGCCAGCTCGTGCTGCACGATGGCGGCATCGAGGACAGGAAGGGCCTGCTGGCGGCAACCGTGGCCCGCGCGGACATGGTGGTGTTTCCCGTCGACTGCATCGACCATGACTCCATGAGCATGCTCAAGCGCGTCTGTGAGCGCCACCAGGTGGCCTACTATCCGTTGCGCACCGCGAGCGTGGCCAGCTTTGTCGAACTGACGACGCGCGTCAGCGTGTCGGCGCGGGAAGAAGCAGGGGCTGTCGCTGTAGCCGCCGGCGGCTAGCCACGTCCGCCGTGCACCGTCGCGAGCGATAGCTGGAGGCAGTGCCGAGCGGGGGCTGGGGGAGAGGGTGGGAGTCCCTACGCAGTGGACGTCCTCACGCTATGCGAGCGCGGGG
>NZ_BAAILO010000139.1:27371-35708 GCF_054589115.1 Cupriavidus sp. 8B
GTCTCAGCCGGTGCCATGGCGCCGGCTTTTTGCATGACGCTGGCGTATCAGGGCTTGGTGCCGCCCAGCCCGCCAAGCAGTCCGCCGAGCACGCCACCCGTGCCCGCGTTGCCGGAGCCCGCCGTGCCGGTCACCCCTGCCACCACGTTGGTGACCGGCGCCAGTGCATTGGTCAGCGAGCCAGGCAGGGCGCCAGGCAGCGCGCCGCCGCCGCTGCCCGTGGCGTGCGTCACCGTGCCGAGGGTGTTGTTGAGAAGGCTGGTGACCGGTGCGAGCAGGCCCGACGTCGGCGCATTGCCTGGTGCGAGGCCACCGGGCAGTCCGCCAAGCAGGTTCGTGACCGGCGCCAGCGGGTTGTTGCCAGTGCCGCCCGCGGGAGCGTTGGCCAGCCCGCCCAGCGCGGAAACCGTGTTGCCGGTGGACGCCACGATGCCACCCAGGCTGGGCACCACCGGCGCATTGGTCTGCGTGACGGTAGTGCCGACGGTGCTCACCGTGCCGCCAACAGTGCGCAGCAAATTATCGACGACGGAACCCAGGCCGGTAGCTGCGCCGAGGGACTGCGTGGCGCCGGTCAGCGTGGAGGTCAGCGGAACGATCGCCTGGCCGAGGGTGCCCGTGACCTGGGTCACCGGATCGGTGATGAGTTGCGGCCCCGCGCCACCCGCGACCTGGCCAACCTGGCTGACGATGGATCCCACGGGCGTGGTGACGGCGGCCAGCGGGCCGGTGCCCACGGCGCCGACTGCGCCGCCCACGCCGCTGATGGCCGTGCCGAGTTGATTGAGCGCCGAGGGACCGGTCGCGCCGGTGAGTCCCGTGCCGCCGGTGGCACCGGTTGCGCCGGTGGGTCCCGTACCGCCCACGGGACCGGTGGCGCCCGTAGCGCCACCCGCGCCGTTCGTCCCCGTGGCGCTCGTAGCCCCCGCGTCGCCCTTGGCGCCCGCGCTACCTGCCGCGCCCGTGGCACCGGTGTTGCCCGCGCCTCCCGAATCGCCCGTCGGCCCTATGGCGCCTGACTTGCCAATCGCGCCGTCGGATCCGTTGGCACAGCCGCCAAGCAGCACCAACGCACCCAATGTGATACCAAGGAAATATTGCTGATTCCGCACGGTCAGACCTCTCTGGTTATTGCGTTTAATCGTCAAGTCGTGGCGAAGACGCAATACTTATGCCCGACGTTAAACGCGCTTTTCCCCGTGCACTGCGTGACCACATGCGTAGCCCGGAAACCCGCGTGCGCAATGGCTTTGCGGGGAATCCACAAGCGCAAGACCGCGCGTTTGAATCGCGCCGTTCGCCAGCCTGTTCCGTTACGCGTTACGTAACGCTCCCACCGGCAGCGCCGCCCACCAGGCGGAAAAATCGATGCCTCACACGCACGCCAGACCCGGGGTTTATCCGGATCGGCAACTGCCAAGCGGCGACAGTCTTGCGCCGGTGCGCTGCAGATAATCGTTCCAGGCAACGGATTGCGGCATCGGCCGCAGTGTTCCGCAGATTGCCCGCCACGGAGCTTTCAGCATGACCGCAACCCTCTCCCCCGATCTCAAGGCGCGCCGCGAGCGCCTGGTGCTTGACCACTTCGCCGACGAGACCCGCCAGGATTTCGACGCCGTGCTCGCCACCTTCCCGCACCCGCACTACGAGCTGATCCCCAGCGGCGAAGTGCATGACGGCATCGACACCGTGCGCCAGTACTACATCGACAGCCGCCTGGCCTTCCCCGACCAGCGCCACGAGATCATCCAGCTGCGCCACACGGAGGATGCCGTGATCGTCGAGTTCTGGCTGCTGGGCACGCACCGCGGCCCGTTGCGCGGCTTGCCGCCGACGGGCAATGCGTTTCGCTGCCGCATGATCGCGCTGTTCATCTTCGAGGGGGAGCGCCTGGTCTGCGAGCGCGTGTATTTCGACACGCTGACGATGCTGCGCCAGTTGCTGGCCGGCACGCCGCCGGACATGCTGCCCCAACTGATCGGCGGCCTGCTGGGCCAGCCCGAAGCGCGCCAGGCCGAAGCCGCATAGATAAAAAAGAAGAAAGACCACAGGAGACAAAGCATGAAACGCGAACCCGATCCGACCGGCCTGTTGCCGATCTCCGACTTTGACGGCGCCCGCAGCGCCAGCGCGCCGCAAGACCGCCTGCGCGCGCTGCGGCGCGTTGGCGAACGCTTCCGCGAACAGTTCCTGGAAGCGCCGCCGGTACGGTTCGCGCGCAGTTTCAACCTGCTGCGGGTTCCGTACCCGGCCTGGTACGCCTTCAACGGCGTGTACTCGCAGCAGATGCTCAAGCCCCACCTGATCCACCTGCTGTCGCGCATGGTGCTGATCCAGTACGAGGACTTCGCTGGATGCCTGCGCACGCTGCTCTTCACGCCAGCGGACTTCGAGGCCGGCGCCGAGACGCCCTACTTCAAGCGCATGAGCACGCAGACGCCGCAGTTCCTGCACAGCACCATCGCGCCCGTCTACGGCACCGTGCTGCAAGCGCTGGCGCGCTGCGGCGTGGCGCCGGAGCAGATCGACTACATCACCTACGATCACCTGCACACGCAGGACGTGCGCCGCTGGCTCGGCTGCGGCGCGAGCCGCGGGTTGCTGCCCAATGCGAAGCTTCTGGTCCACCGGCAGGAACTGGCCAGCGTGCACGGCCTGCTGCCGGTGCAGGCCGACTGGTACTGCCCCAATGGCCTCGCTGACGTGCCGCAGGAGCGCATCGTCGCCTTCGACGGCAGCGTGCACCTGGGCCAGGGCCTGGCGCTGGTACACACGCCGGGACACACCGAAGGCAATCACTCGCTGGTCTATCGCACGCCGGACGGCATCCGCGTGAGCAGCGAGAACGGCGTATCCGCGGATAGCTGGTCGCCCGAGCATTCGCGCCACAACGGCATCCGGCGCTTTGCGCGCGCCACCGGGGCGGAAGTGGTCCTGAACGGCAATACGCAGGAGGGCAGCAACGACCAGTACCTGTCCATGGTGCTGGAGAAAACCATCGCGGGCGCGTCGCAGGCGCATCCGTTCAGCAACGTTGTGCCGTCGTCCGAGTGCACGCCGTACTGGCTCTTTCCCGGCGCGCCGTCAAGCCACCTGTGGGGCGAGACCGCGTTCGGCCAATTGGCCAGCACCCAGCCAGAATGGGGGCCCGCGCAATGAACACCGCCACCCTCGCCAAGCCCGCCGGCGCGGCTGCCGCCGATCTCGCAAGCGACGCTGACCTCTACCGCAAGATCACCTGGCGGCTGCTGCCGCTGCTGTGCGTCTGCTATGTCTTCAACTACCTGGACCGCACCAACGTTGGCTATGCGCAGTTGCAGATGCGGGAGGACCTTGGCTTTGGCGATGCCGTCTTCGGCCTGGGCGCGAGCATCTTCTTTCTCGGCTATGCGCTGTTCGAGGTGCCCAGCAACCTGATGCTCGCGAAGATCGGCGTGCGGGCCACGCTGCTGCGCATCATGGGCCTGTGGGGGCTGGCGTGCGCGGCCATGATCTTTGTGAGCACGCCTGCGCAGTTCTATGCGCTGCGGTTCCTGATCGGGGTGCTGGAGGCCGGCTTTGCGCCGGGGGTGCTGTTCTACTTCACGCTCTGGTACCCGTCGCGCCGCAGGGCACAGGTGACAGCGCTGTTCTTCATGGCCTACGGCGCCGCGCCGATCGTGGCCGGGCCGCTGGCGGGCCTGGTGATGACGTTCCTCAATGGCGCGTGGTCCTTGCAGGGATGGCAATGGCTGTTCCTGCTGGAGGGGATCCCGAGCGCGCTGCTGGGCATCCTGGCCTTCTTCATCTTGTCGGACGGCCCGGCGCAGGCACGGTGGCTCAGCGCCCCTGAGCGGCAGCGCGTCGCCCGGCTGCTGGAAGAGGACCAGGCCGCCAACGGCATGCGCGCGACCCATGGCTTCGGCGCCGCGATGCGCGACCGGCGCGTGTGGATGCTCGGCCTGATCTCGTTCCTTGCCATCCTGGGCATCTATGCCTTGTCGTTCTGGCAGCCCACGCTGTTGAAGATGATGGGACTGAGCGTATTGCAGGTGGGCTTCTATGCGGTGGTGCCGGCGGTTACCGGCATCGCGGCGTCCATCGTCGTGGGGCGCCACTCGGACCGCACGGGAGAGCGGCGCTGGCATTTTGCGGGGGCGGCGCTGGTTGGCGCGCTGGGCTTGTCGCTCACCACGCTGTTCATGCACAACCCGCTGGCCGCGGTGCTGTGCCTGGCGGTGTCGGCGGCGGGCATCTCCAGCGCCTTCACGATTCTCTGGTCCGTGCCCGGCAGCATCCTGGCGGACCGCGGCGCGGCTGCCGGCATCGCCATGATCAGCACGATCGGCAGCAGCGCGGGCCTGGTGGCGCCGGTCATGGTGGGCGCCATCAAGGCGGCCACCGGCGGCTTCACCTATAGCTTGTACATCCTCAGCGCGGCGCTAGTGCTGGCCGCGCTGCTTTTCGTGATGGCGTTTCCCATGCGCATGGCTGCGCACGGGGCACGCTAGGTACGTCAGGCGCTTCGGCCGCGTCGGGTGCTTCAGGCGCTACGGCGGCGCGCATCCAGGCTGAAGCGGCCTGCACCGTAGACGGCGATCTGCAGCAGGCCGCCGGCCATGGCGATGTTCTTGAAGAAGTGGATGAACTGGTTCTGGTCCGCCAGGTTAGCGTGGAAAGCCAGCGCGGTCGCCACGCTGAAGACGGCGAGCACGGCCGCCACCAGGCGAGTACGGTATCCCAGGACCAGCGCGAGGCCGCCCGCCACTTCCACGACGATGGCAATGGCCAGCGCCACCTGCGGCAGCGGCAGGCCTACCGACTGGATGTAGCCGATCATGGCGGCGGGCGCGGCCAGCTTGGACGCGCCGGAGAGCAGGAAGATGGCGCTCACCAGCACACGGCCTAGCAAGGCCACGCCGGCTGCGGCGGGGGAATCGGACAGGGGACGGACCTGGGCGTTAAGTTGAGCGGCTTGGGACATGGTGGTTCTCCATTCGATGCGGCCAGCGGTCATGGCAGGCCGGTTTAGTCAGGGATCAGGGTTCGGGTTCAGGCTCGGGTTCAGGCTCGGATTCAGGTGCTGCAACCGATGGAGATCAATGTAGGCGGCTTTTTACGTGCGCGAAACTGGGATAATATGGATCGATACGTTCGATAAAATCGATAAGATGCCAAATCCCGGTACGCCCACACTGGATCAACTCAAGGTGTTCCTGACCGTGGTGGATGTCGGCAGCTTTGCCGGCGCGGCCCGCAAGCTCAGCCGGGCAACCTCGGTCATCAGCTATACGATCGCCAACCTGGAGAACCAGCTCGGCGTGGCGCTGTTCGACCGCAAGACCACCAGGAAGCCGCAACTGACCGAGGCGGGCCGCACCGTGCTGGCCGAGGCGCGCACGGTCACCATGGGCATCGACGGGCTGCGCGCGAAGGTCAAGGGCCTGCTGCAAGGCCTGGAGGCCGAGGTGCATCTGGTGCTAGATGTGATGTTGCCGGCTGCGCGGGTGGTGGACGCCTTGAAGGGCTTCCGCGAGGCATTTCCTACGGTAGCGCTGCACCTGCACATGGAGGCGCTTGGCGCGGTGACGCAACTGGTGCTGGACCACGCGGCCACCATTGGCGTCAGCGGGCCGATCAGCGCGGGCGTGGCGGGGATCGAGCGCATCCGGATCGGCGACGTGATGCTGCGGCCTGTGGCGGCGCCGGGCCATCCGCTGGCCCGTGGCAAGCCAAATCCGCCGGGTGCCGGGCGGCATCATGTGCAACTGGTGCTGTCTGACCGCTCGGCGCTGACGCGTGGCATTGATTTCGCGGTGATCAGCGCGCACACCTGGCGGCTGGCCGATCTTGGCGCCAAGCACATGCTGCTGCGCGAAGGCATCGGCTGGGGCAATATGCCGGTGCCCATGGTGCAGGAGGATCTCGACTCGGGCCGCTTGGTGCTGCTCGACCTGCCCGACTGTCACAGCAACCTCTACTCCTTCGATGCGATCTACCGGACCGACACGCCGCCCGGCCCGGCCGCCTCGTGGCTGATCGAGCGCTTCTCCGGCCAGGCCGCGGACTGATGCTTCCCGCGGCTAGCGGGCATTGCCGGCAGCGACGCCGGACACCGGCAGCTCGAAGCTGAACACCGTGCCGCTGCCGGCGCGCTCCACCAGCCGGATCTGGCTGTGATGCAGCTGCAGCATGCGCTGCACGATCAGCAGGCCCAGCCCGCCGCCGCGATGCGCGCCAGCGGCGCTGAATGGCCGCTGGAACAGGCTCTCGCGCAGCTCCGCCGGAATGCCCGGGCCGGTATCGCTGACGGTGACCGCCACCTTGCCGTCGCGCAGGGCGAGATCGACATCGATGGCGCCTTCGGCCGGCGTATGGCGGATCGCGTTGTCCAGCAGGTTGGTCAGCACGCGCTCGATCATGCCGAGATCGGCCGTGACAGCGGGCAGGCGCTGCGGAATGCCGGCGCGCAGCCGCACATGGCGCGCCTCGGCCGGCAGCTCGAACTTCTGGAACACGTCCTGCACCAGGTCCACCAGGGAAAAATCCTCCAGCGCCGGCTGGACGATGCCGTGCTCCAGCCGCGCCAGCTCGAAGAGCGATTGCGCCAGCCGCCCCACCTTGACGCTTTGCGCCAGCGCGATGGCCAGGTAGCGCTGGCGCTCGGCCTCGCTGAGCGTGTCGGCCTTGAGCGACAGCGTTTCCAGGTAGCCGTGCAGCGAAGTCAGCGGCGTGCGCAGGTCATGGGAGATGTTGGCGACCAGCTCGCGCCGCTCCTGGTCCTGTTTGGTCAGCGCGCGCCATTGCTCGGCGATGCGGTCCGCCATTTGCGCGAAAGCCGCTTCCAGCGCGACGATTTCATCGCGCGCGTTACCGGATGGCGAGCGCGGCACGCGCGGCTGCGTCTGCGGCGCGCCGTCGGCGTCAAAGCGCCGCATCGCCTCGGTCAGGCGGCGCAGCGGCCGGGTGATGAGCCCGAACGCCATCAGGCCCGCGAGCAAGCCCAGCAGCGCCACCAGCCCCATTGACCACAGCGTGGTGCGCAGCACCGAGTTGGCGGAGGCGCGCGCCGCCAGTTCATCATGCGCCTCGCCCAGCAGCACCACGTAGATATAGCCCGAGGGCTCGGCGCCGCCCGCGCGCAACGGCGCGGCGCTGAACACCTTGCGCCCGCCCGCGCTGCGCGGATCGTCGCCGAGGATGGGCAGGGGCTCGCCGGCCAGCAGGCGCTGCACCGGCTTCAGGTCCACCTGCTGGCGCTGCAGGTGCCCGGCCGGCGCGTCGTGCCCCTGGATCCGGCCCTGGCTGTCCAGCAGGTACACCTCCACGCTCGGGTTCACCACCATCAGCTGGCCAAACAGGCGGCGCAGCGCGTCCGGCTTCAGCCCATTGGCGTCCATCAGCGACGCGTTGCGCGCGATGTGGCTGGCCAGCCCGCGCGACAGGTCCTGGATGACCTCTTTCTCGCGCATGTCGTTGGAGCGCACCTGCAGCCACGCGGAGGCGCCGCAGCAGGCCAGCAGCAGCACGGAGAAGACGAGCGACAGCCGCTGCGTCAGGGTCAGGCGCCGGCCCAGGTTCAGTCCGAGATCAAGGCTCACGGCGTGCCTCCTTGCGTTCCCGCCGGGCCCGACGCGAGTTTGTACCCATGGCCCCACACGGTCAGGATGCGGCTGGGCTGCGCCGGGTCGGCCTCGATCTTGGTGCGCAGCCGGTTGATATGGGTGTTGACGGTATGTTCGTAGCCCTCGTGCTGGTAGCCCCAGACGGCGTTGAGCAGGTCCATGCGCGAGAACACCTTGCCCGGATGCCGGGCGAAGAAATACAGCAGGTCGAACTCGCGCGGGGTGAGCTCGATGCGCCGGCCGTCCACGCTGGCCTCGCGCGTGAGCGGATCGATCGACAGGCCGCCGAGCTCCAGGCTGCCCGCGTCGATCCGCAAGTCCTTGGCCATTGCATCCACGCGCCGCAGCAGCGCCTTCACGCGGGCCACCAGTTCGAGCACCGAGAACGGCTTGGCAAGGTAGTCGTCGGCGCCTAGCTCGAGGCCGAGGATGCGGTGGACTTCGCTGGAGCGCGCGCTGGTGATGATGATCGGCGTGTAGCGCGTCATGGCGCGGGCGCGCCGGCAGATCTCCAGCCCGTCCACGCCGGGCAGCATCAGGTCGAGGATCAGCGCGTCCCAGTTGCCCTGCGCCAGCAGGCGCAGGCCTTCGTTGCCGTCGGCGCTGTGCACGACTTCATAGCGTTCGTCGCGCAGGTGCAGGCTCAGTACGTTGGCGATGTCGACGTCGTCTTCGACGATCAGGATGCGCTTTGGGTGATCCATGTTCAGCCTAGGGGCGCGAGCCGGCTCGC
>NZ_BAAILO010000139.1:35844-47012 GCF_054589115.1 Cupriavidus sp. 8B
ATTTAACCTTTGGTGAGGACTCCGGGATGGTGCCAGCCATACGATGCGGCCAACGATCCATGGCAGCGATCGATGGCAAGTCGGTCGCTGCGATCGATACATTGAGGCAAGGAGCACATCATGGGAAGCAGAAGGCGCTTTTTGGTATCGGGCAGTGCCGCCTTGGCGGCCATTGCGGCCGTCAGTAGCGGCTGGCGCGCGCTGGCCGCGGGTCCGGCTAACGCGGGCAAACCCGCCGAAACCTTCGAGGTGGTGCGCTCCGACGCGCAGTGGCGCCAGATGCTGACCTCGGCCCAGTACAACGTGCTGCGCCAGGAAGGCACGGAGCGGCCTTACAGCAGTCCGCTGAACGACGAGCATCGCGCCGGCCTGTTCGCCTGTGCCGGATGCCAGCTCGACCTCTTCTCATCGCGCACCAAGTTCGACAGCCGCACCGGCTGGCCCAGCTTCTGGGCGCCGCTGGAGAACGCCGTGCACACGCACGAGGACCGCTCATTCGGCATATCGCGCACGGAAGTGCACTGCCGGCGCTGCGGCGGCCACCTGGGCCATGTATTCAACGACGGCCCCAAGCCGACCGGGCTGCGCTACTGCATGAACGGCGTGGCGATGACGTTCAAGCCGCAAGCCGCCTGAGCCCGCGCGGGCCTCCAACGCCGACCACAACCATACAGAAGATTCCATGTTCCTCCTTATCCTCGCCTATCTTGGCGGCGCGCTCACCATCCTCAGCCCGTGCATCCTGCCCGTGCTGCCCTTCGTGTTTTCACGGGCCGACCAGCCCTTTGTGCGCAGCGGCCTGCCGCTGCTGGCCGGCATGGCGCTGACGTTCGCGGCGGTGGCAACGCTGGCGGCGGTTGGCGGCGGCTGGGTAACCCAGGCCAACCAATATGGACGCTGGCTGGCCATTGCCTTGCTGGCCGTTTTTGGCCTGACGCTGCTGCTACCGCGCTTCGCAGAGCGGTTGATGCACCCGCTGGTCAGCGCGGGCAGCCGGCTCTCCGCGTTTGCGCAGGCCGATGGCGATCAGGTGCGGCCAGGCTCGTCGTTCCTGCTCGGCATTGCCACCGGCCTGTTGTGGGCGCCATGCGCCGGCCCCATCCTCGGCCTCGTGCTGACGGGGGCGGCGCTGCGCGGCGCCAGCGTCGGCACCACGCTGCTGCTGGTCGCTTACGCGGCCGGCGCGGCCACGTCGCTGGCGGTGGCCTTGCTGATCGGCGGCCGCGTCTTTACCGCGATGAAGCGCTCACTGGGCGCGGGGGAATGGGTCCGGCGCGGCATCGGCGCGGCCATGCTGCTCGGCGTGGTTGCCATCGGGCTGGGGCTGGACACCGGCGTGCTGGCCCGCGTCTCGACCGTGGCCACGGGCGGCATCGAGCAGCAGCTGGTCGACAAGCTGTCGGCGAAGCAGGCTGAAGCCGGCAACGGCCCTGCCGTGACGGCATCGTCCGGCGCGATGATGCGCGCAACGAGCCTCAAGACCGGCCAGAGCGCCGCCGCGGCCCTGCCCGTGGAGGGCCAGTTACCCGGGCTGGGCGGCGCCGTGGAGTGGCTGAACTCGCCGCCGCTCACGGCCGAAGCGCTGCGCGGCAAGGTGGTGCTGGTCGATTTCTGGACGTACTCGTGCATCAACTGCCTGCGCACCCTGCCCTACGTGAAGGCCTGGGCGCAGAAGTACCGCGACCAGGGGCTGGTGGTGATCGGCGTGCACGCGCCGGAGTTTGCCTTCGAGCGCAACCTGGACAACGTGAAGAAGGCCACGCGCGACCTCGGCATCGACTACCCGGTGGCCGTCGACAACAACTACGCGATCTGGCGCGCCTTTAACAACCAGTACTGGCCGGCGCACTACTTCATCGACGCGCAGGGGCAGATCCGCTTTCATCATTTTGGCGAGGGCGAGTATGCCAGGTCCGAGCAGGTGATCCAGCAGCTGCTGGCGGAAGCGGGCCACGCCGATGCCGCAAAGGTGGCCATGGGCATCGGCAATGCCGATGCGCAAGGCGTGCAGATGGCCGCCGACAAGGCAGAGATACAGTCCGGCGAAACCTACCTCGGCTACGAGCGTGCGCAGAACTTCGCCTCGCCCGGCGGCGAAGCGCAAGACAGGGCGCACACTTACACCGCGCCCGTCAATCCCGCGCTCAACGACTGGGGCCTGGCCGGCACCTGGCGGGTCGGTGCCGAACACGCCGCGCTGGCCGGCGCCTCCGGGCGCATCGTCTACCGCTTTCACGCCCGCGACCTGCACCTGGTGCTGGGGCCGGGCAAGGACGGCAAGCCGGTGCGGTTCCGCGTGAGCATCGACGGCGCCGCGCCGGGCGACGCGCGCGGCACGGATGTGGCAGCGGATGGCAGCGGCACGGTCACCGAGCAGCGGCTATACCAGTTGGTGCGGCAGACGGGCAAAGTGGCCGAGCACACGTTCGCCATCGAATTCCTGGACCCCGGCGTGGAGGCTTACGCCTTTACCTTCGGCTGACGCGCACGGAAGACGCTCGGCAAAAGCACGCAAGAAACAGCATCGAACTCACTGATCACGACACGGCAGGCAACGTTCAAGGATAGGCAATCATGACCACGCACTCTTCAACCGGTTTCTCCTGGTGGACGCGTTCGTCCGCCGCAAAAGTAGCAGGCCTCGTCATGCTGGCGGCGGGCCTGCTGGCATGGCAGCGCGTGGCCAACTCGGCCGAAGACGCCGTCAAGATCCCGCCGCCCGCGCTGGATGAAAAAGCCGGCACGGCGCCGACGGAAACGGCCGTGTTCGCCGGTGGCTGCTTCTGGGGCGTGCAAGGCGTGTTCCAGCACGTGCGCGGCGTGAAGCAGGTCACATCCGGCTATGCCGGTGGCGCTGCCAGCACCGCCCAGTACGAGACCGTCAGCGGCGGCGGCACTGGCCATGCCGAATCGGTGGAGGTCACGTTCGACCCGGCGCAGGTCAGCTACGGCCGCCTGCTGCAGGTCTTCTTCTCGGTCGCGCACAACCCCACCCAGCTCAACTTCCAGGGCCCGGACCACGGCACGCAATATCGCTCGGCGGTGTTCCCGCTTAACGCCGAGCAGCGCAGCGTGGCGCAGGCGTATATCGCGCAGCTGGGCAAGGCCAATGCGTTCAAGGCCCCCATCGTCACCCGCATCGAGGACTACAAGGCCTTCTACCCGGCGGAGAGCTATCACCAGAACTTCCTGACCCGCCATCCTTCGCACCCGTACATCGTCATCAACGACCTGCCCAAGATCGGCTACCTGAAGCAGATGTTCCCGGAGCTGTACCGCAATGACCCGGTGCTGCTGAAGGTGGCGGGTTCGTGATGGCACGGCGCGGCGCCGCGCCGCTCAGCGCCGCCGCCCCTTGAGGATCGCGGTGCCGCCGTAGCGCGCATCCGCCCACAGCCTGCGCTCGATACGAATGAGCTGGTTGTACTTCGCGGTGCGATCCGAGCGGGAGATGGACCCCGTCTTGATCTGGCCGCATCGGATCGCTACCGCCAGGTCCGCGATGCTCACGTCCTCGGTCTCGCCCGAGGACGCCGAGGTGATTATCGGCTGGCTGCGGGACAAGCTGGCGGAGTATGAACCCGGGATGTAGGGCCGCGGCTTGCTTATCCATGCCCATGCCACCCGCGCACGATTCCATTTGGGATTAGGATTTCGATTTCGGCTTCGAACCCGCAACCCCACCGGATCCGCATCATGTTTCAGCTATCTGGCGACACCTCCGCGCTCTCCAAGGCCGCGCAATATGAAGAGCTGGTCGCCCAGGCTCGCGCCCTGCTGGCGGACGAGACCGACCGCATCGCCAACGCCGCCAACTTCTCGGCGCTGGTTTATCACTCGCTGCAGGATCTCAACTGGGCCGGCTTCTACTTCTACGACGGCACCGAGCTGGTGGTCGGGCCGTTCCAGGGCAAGCCCGCCTGCGTGCGGATTGGCCTGGGCAAGGGCGTCTGCGGCACCGCGGCGCAAACCCGCAGCACGCAGGTCGTGCGGGACGTGCATGCGTTTGCCGGGCATATCGCCTGCGATTCAGCCTCCCAATCGGAGATCGTCGTCCCGCTGATCGCCGGCGACGGCACCCTCATCGGCGTATGGGACGTGGACAGCCCGGTGATGGCCCGCTTCGATGGCGAAGACGCGGCAGGCATGGAAGCGCTGTGCAGGGTGTTTGTGGAGCTGGGCTGGACGCAGCCCTAGGCAATGGATCGCGCTTATTTCGGTGCCGCTGGCGGTGCCGCCGGTGGTGACGCCGGTACGAGCCCGTAGCTGGACATGACCGCAACCAGCGCGGCGCGGTCGGGCGGCCCGCCGGCATGGATGACATCGGCGACGTCGCGGAAGTACTGGGCCCCGATGTCCGGCGTGAGAACGATCAATGCGCGAGCCACATCGCCGTGCGGGTTGCTGAATTGATGAACCGATCCGCGCGGGGTATGCATCCATTCGCCTGGCGCGAGGTCTCGGGCTACTCCATCGACAGCGTACCGGAGCCTGCCCTCCAGCACATAGACGCACTCTTCGTTATGCGTGTGGCTATGCGGTGGCGGAACTTGCGAGCCGGGCGGCACCGTCAATTCGAATACACCCATCCCACCCGTAGCGGATCCATCGATCAGGTACTGGATGTGCAATTGACCCAATTGGATCGATTCGCCTGGAGTTACGCCGTCAAGAGTCACTTTCAGTCTCCCGCCAATTAAGGGAATCGCTCGCCCGTGCCGCAATTGCGATTCTAGGTCAGTGGGACTGCTTGCGACAGGGCCATCCACAGACAGGGGGCAGGCAGGCAGCGGAGTTGCCTGCCCTGGGCCAGGTCCCACTGCAGCGCAAAGGCCTGCCCGCCCGCATCGGTGATCGGATGCGCCGTGCGCCCGGCGGCGGCCAGGTCGGGTGCTTATCCCTCCGCCGTGATCTTCTTGTCCTTGATCAGCTTCGCCCACTTGGCCTGTTCGATGCGCATGAACTCCGCGAACCGCTCCGGCGAGCCGCCGCCGTCTTCCGCGCCGAACTCTTCCAGCTTGGCGGCCACGTCCGGCATGGCGAGCACCTTGTTCACGTCGGCATTGATGCGCGCGACCATCGCCGGTGGCAGCCCGGCTGGCCCGACCAAGCCGAACCAGATACTCGCGTCGAAACCGGGGAAGCCGGATTCCGCCACGGTCGGCACATTGGAAAAGCCCTTCACGCGCTTGTTGCCCGTCTGCGCAATGGCGATCAGCTTGCCCTCCTTGATAAACGGCGTCGCGGTCGTCATGCCTTCGAAAGCAAACTGCACATGCCCACCTAGCAGATCGGTAGCCAGCGGCGCCGAGCCCTTGTAGGGCACGTGCAGCACCGAAACGCCGGAACGCTGCTCGAACAGCGCCAGGGCGAGATGCTGCGCGGAGCCGGAACCGGCCGACCCGAAGGTGACCTGGTTCGGCGTCTTCCTGGCCAGGTCGATCAGCGCCTGCACCGTCCTGACCGGCTGCGCGCGGCTGGCGATCAGCACCTGCGGCGTCTTGCCGACCAGCGCAATTGCCGTGAAATCCCGCTCGGCCGAATAGTTGAGACGGGCATGCAAGCCAGGCGCGATGCCGAGCGCATTGATATGGCCCAGCATCAGCGTGTTGCCATCCGGGGCCGCCTTGGCCACCTCCGCCGCGGCGATCAGGCCGGCTGCGCCGGCCTTGTTATCCACCACGACCGGCACGCCCCACAGCGCGCCAAGCTTGTTGGTGATGATCCGGGCGATTACATCCGTGCCGCCGCCCGGGGGAAACCCGACCACGACGCGTATCGGGCCTTTGGGCAACACGGGATCGGCGGCAAGCGCGGGCAAAGCGCCCGCGGCAGCCAGGGTGGCAAGGGCGCGGGTAAAGGCGCGTCGGTCCATGATGGTTGTCTCCGTATTTTTATGTTCTTAGTGCCGTGCTGCGGGAGTATGCATGCCGCTCAGGACGTGGTCGTCCACTTGCCATACTTCGCCACCTGCTTCTCTTCGAAGCCAAAGCCCAGCCCCGGTGTCTGGTGCAGCACCACGCGGCCGTCCTTGTGCCCGAGCTGCCGATCGATCAGGCGGCGGAAGTTCAGCACCTGGTCGTCCCAGAAGAATTCCACATAGCGCGCGTTCGGGGTGGCCGCCACCAGCGGCGCGTGCACATCGTGGAACCAGTGCGGGCACACCTGCACGCCGTAGCCGGCCGCGATGGCCGCGATGCGCTTCCACTCGGTGATGCCGCCGCACACCGCCGCGTCCGTTTGCAGGATGGCGGCGCCGCCCATATCGAGCAGTTGCTTGTGATACCAGCGGCCGTAGCCGATCTCCGCGGTGGCCACGGGGATGGAGGTCAGCTTGGCCAGGCGCGCGTGGCTTTCGATATCGTCCGGGCCGAACGGCTCTTCGATAAAGTACGGGTGGTACTGCTCGATGCGGCTGAGGTACTGCATCGCCTGCACCGTGTCGACCCAGCCGTTGTTGCAGTCCAGCATCAGCTCCACGTCCGGCCCGATGGCTTCGCGCGCGGCCTTCACGCGGGATTCCTCCCCCTTGGGGTCCCAGCGCCCGGTCTTCATCTTGACCGCCTTGAAGCCAAGCGCGACATAGCTGGCCATTTCCTCGCCGACCATCGCGGCGGTCTTGCCTTCGACGTAGTAGCCGCCGCTTGCATATGCGGGCACCGTATCCAGCTCGACCGCGCCCAGGTACTTGTGCAGCGGCAGGCCGACCGCCTTGGCGTTCAAGTCCCACAGCGCGATATCCAGCGCGCTGATGGCCCGCATGACGGTACCCATGCGGCCTTGCAGGAGCGCCTCCTGGTACATCTGCTGCCACAGCCCTTCCACGCCGAGCGACTCCTTGCCGATCAGCACGGACGCGAGCAACTGCTCCACCGCCACCCGGAACAGCTCTCCGCCCGCGCTGCCCACGTAGCAAAAGCCGATGCCTTCCACGCCATCGGCGGACCGCACCTTCACCAGGCCATAGTGGCGCTCGGTCACGGTGCGGTTGGAGAACGAGGTCACGTGGTCAAGCGGCACGCGGGCGACGCAAACTTCGATGGATTGGATGATCGGCATACAGGTCTCTCTCGGGTAGGTGGCGAATGGTCTTGGGTAAGTGCACGTAGTGTTGCTCACCCAAATCCACCAGAAAAGCGCCGCCATGATGTTTCTGAACACGTAAAATGCGTGTTTATGGACATCAACTTCCTGCAAACCTTTATCGTCGTGGTGGATGCCGGCTCCATCGCGGAAGCCGCCCGGCGCCTCGACCTGGCGCCCACCACCGTGGCGCAGCAGATCAAGGCGCTCGAAGCCGACATCGGCAGCAAGCTGCTGGCGCGCTCGGGGCGCACGGTGCGCCCCACCATCGCCGGCAGCCGGATACTGGAACGCGCCCGGCTGGTGGTGCGGGAAGTCGGCAACCTGCGCTCCGAGGCATCGGACACTGCGCTGCCCGCCGGCCCGCTGCGCCTGGGCTGCGCCCCGACCGCGCTGATGGGCCTGCTGCCGAGCGCGCTGCGCGAATGGAAGCGGCGCTACCCGGGCATCGAGATCTTTATCGAGCCGGGCACGTCGGTGGCGCTGATGGCCAAGGTCGTCAGCGGCGAGCTGGATGCCGCGGTGCTGGTGCACCCCGCCTTTGCCATGCCCAAGACCTGCGAGTGGGTGCCGCTGCGCAACGAGTCGCTGATCCTGCTGACACCGGCGCGCATGAAGGTGACCGACCCGCTGCAGACCATCGCCCGCGAGCCGTTTATCCGCTACGACCGCAACGTGGTGGCTGGCAAGCAGGCCGACGACTACCTGCACCGCCACAACCTGCGGCCGCAGGTCCAGTTCGAGCTGGACGGCATCGAGCATATTGCCAAGCTGGTGGCCGAAGGCCTGGGCGTATCGGTGCTGCCGGACTGGGCGCCAGGCGGGCAGCAGGACGCCAGGGTGCGGCGCTGGGCGCTGCCGGCGCCCTGCCCGCAGCGCACGGTGGGCATGGTGTGGCTGCGCGGGTCGGTGCGCTCGCCGCTGGCGGCGGCGCTGGCGGCGCTGCTGGATACCAGCCTGCCAGCGCCCGCGGCGGCCTAGGGCTGCCCGGGCGCTTGCCTTCGCGCCGAGGCCTGCGATAGCCAGAGCGCCCAGGGGCGTTGCGCGTTATCGGATGCCGCTTGCAGCACCCCGCGCGACGGCAGTCGCATGGTGCGCCCAAGACGCAAATTGCATTTTTTGCAGTTTTCATATTCAGTAGTTCCTGGACGGTCGCCTTACCATCCGGGACGCTCTATGCCACGCAACTACTCCGAGCTAGAGATCGTCATCGACAGCGATGGCGATGGCACGTACGCGGTGGAGGCACGCCATCGGGTGCCGGAGGGCGACGCCATCACGCCGCGCGTGCCGCTGGCATTGTCGCCGGATGCGCCGGCGCTGCGCGACGCGGATCCCCAGGTATGCGGTCGCGCGCTGGCCGCCAGCCTGTTTGCCGCGCCGGTCGTGCGCGATGCCTTTGTCACCGCGCAGAACGCCGCGGACGAGCGGCGCCTGGACCTGCGCGTGCGCCTGCGCATCAGCGTGCTGGCGCGCGAGCTGCACGCGCTGCCCTGGGAGACCTTGTTCGACCCGGCCGGCGAGCATCCACTCTTCATCGGGCAACGTTGCTTTTTCTCACGCTACCTGTTTGCGCGTGAGATGCGCCTGCCCAAGCTGCGCGCCAAGAGCGACGTGACGGCGCTGGTGGTCGTGTCAAACCCGGGCGGCCTCGGCCCGGAGCTGGCGCCGATCGATGCCGCGGGCGAAGCCGCGCGTGCCAGCGCCGCGCTGGCCCCGATCCCCGTGACCGTGCTGGCCGAGCCGGGGTGCGCCACGGTTGAGCGCATCCTTGCCGGCTTGCGCGACGGCGTGGACGTGCTCTACCTCGTCTGCCACGGGGCGCTGGTGGACGATGAGCCGATGCTGTGGCTGGAACGCATGGACGGCACCCGCGACCTGGTGTCCGGCAGCGTGCTGGTGAACCGCATCGGCGCGCTGGAACGCCCGCCCAGCCTGGTGGTGCTGTGCTCCTGCCAGAGCGCGGGCACGGGGGCGGCACGCTGCGCCAGCACGCTGATGGCACTGGGCCCGTTGCTGGCGCAGGCCGGCGTGCCTGCCGTGCTGGCCATGCAGGGCAATGTGAGCGTGGCCACCATGTCCGCCTTCATGCCGGTGTTCTTTGCCGAGCTGCGCGACCACGGCGAGGTGGACCGCGCCGCGGGCGTTGCGCGCGCAGCCGTGAGCCAGTATCCGGACTGGTGGATGCCTGCGGTGTTCACGCGGCTGGACAGCGGCCGGATCTTCTACCCACCTGGCTTCGGCCCCGACGAAGGCGATGGCGCAGACGCCTGGCGCGCCGTCATCGAAAACATCCAGCACGGCGAGACCACGCCGATCCTCGGGCCCGCCATGAGCGAGACGGTCTTCGGCTCGCGCCTGCAACTGGCGCAGATGTGGGCCGAGGCCTATCACTTCCCGATGGCGGCGCACGAGCGCGACGAGCTGCCGCAGGTGGCGCAGTACCTGGCCGTGTCCCAGCAAGGCGTGTTTCCGCGGCGGCTCTTCTTCAAGTTCGCCTACCAGCACCTGAGCCAGCAGTACCGCGACATCCTGCCGGCCGCGCTGTCGGCGCTGCGCAACGAAGACATCATCGCGCAGCTTGGCGAAGTGGTTTGCGCCGTGGGGCGCGCGCAACGCCAGCGGGATCCCGGCAACCCCTACCGCGCCATGGCGCGGCTCAAGCTGCCGGTCTACCTGACGACGGATCCGAGCGACCTGCTTGCCGATGCGCTGCGCGAGGGCGGTGCCGATCCCGGCATCCGCCTGTGCCGCTGGAACCGCCAGGCGCAGGCCTGCGACGACGCGCTGGCCGAAGGCCGCAAGCGCGCCTCCCCCACCGCGCAGGCGCCGATGGTGCTCAAGCTGTTTGGCGACCTGCGCGAGCCCGGCTCGCTGGTGCTGACCGAGGACCAGTACTTTGACTACCTCACCAGCGTATCGACGACCAGCAACGCCATCCCGCTGGCCGTGCGGGCGCGCCTGAACGACAGCGCGCTGCTGTTTGTCGGCTTCGACGTGCAGTCGTGGGAATTCCGCATCCTGTTTCGCAGCATCCTCAACCTGGAGGGCGCGGACCTGCGCCAGGAGTACCAGCACCTCTCGGCGCAGCTGGACCCCAACAGCATCGTCGACCCGGTGAGCGCGCGGCGCTACCTGGAGCGCTACTTCCAGGACAAGGCGCGGCTCAAGCTGTACTGGGGCGACGTGGGCATGTTCACCGCCGAACTGCTGCGGCGCCTGGAGGCCTGAGATGGCGGCCAATCCTGCCTACGACAGCGCGGCGCAGCGCGCCCATGGCCCGTACATCGGCCCCATGCCGCTGGACGAGACCGACCCGATCTTCGGGCGGGATGCCGAGATCGAGGAGTTGCGCGACCGCCTGATCGCCGACCGCATCGTGTTGCTGTACTCGCCATCCGGCGCGGGCAAGAGCTCGCTGATCGAGGCAGGGCTGCGGCCGCGCCTGTCGGATCGTTTCGACATGTTGCCGACCGCCCGCGTGAGCGTGCCGTACGAAGGCGCCAACCGCTACGTCACCAGCGTGCTGCACTGCTGGGCCGCGCGCACCGAGCTCAAGCCGCGCGCGGACGATACGCTCTTGTCCTGCCTGGCCCGCCTGGAAGACCCCGGCCACGGCGGCCGCGCACGGCGGCTGCTGATCGTGCTCGACCAGTTCGAGGAGATCTTCACGCTCGACACCACCGACACCGGCGCCAAGCAGGTGTTCTTTGCGCAGCTGGGCGACTTGCTCGGCCGTAGCGGGAGCCCCGTCTGGGCCCTGGTAGCGATGCGTGAGGAGTACTTCTCCTGGCTCGATGCCTATCGCGACCTGGTGCCCACGCGGCTGACCAACACCATGCGGATCGACCTGCTGTCCCGCGAGCAGGCGCTGGAAGCGCTGCGCGGGCCCGCACTGGAAGCTGGCGTGGATTTTCGGGAAGACGCGGCACGGCAGCTCGTGAAGGATCTGGCCCAGGTCCGCACGCGGGACGCCACGGGCAAGGTGAGCCTGCGCGAGGGGCGATATATCGAGCCGGTGCAGTTGCAGGTGGTGGGCCTGAGCCTGTGGCAGGCGTGTTTCGGCCCGGCCGGGGCGCCGGCGC
>NZ_BAAILO010000139.1:47161-53571 GCF_054589115.1 Cupriavidus sp. 8B
TGGCTTCTTATTGCAACATGGCCCTGGACGCGGCCACCGGCACGCTGATCCGGCAACGCGTGGTGCGCGACTGGATCGAGAGCCGCCTGATCACCGCCACCAATATGCGCGCGCAGGCGACGCTGGATGCCGGCTCGCGCAGTTCCCCCACCGCGGCCGAGCTCGACATCCTGCAGCAGTACCACCTGGTGCGCGCGCAAAGCCGCCAGGACGCGCAGTGGCTGGAGCTGGCGCATGACCGGCTGATCGAGCCGCTGCGCGCCAGCAACGCGCAATGGCGCACGCAGTACCTGCCGCACTGGAAGCAACTGGCGCGCGCCTGGGCGCTGTCCGGCGAGAATCCCGGCGTATTTGGCAAGCTCACCTCCAGCGCGGAACTCGACGACACCTTGCTCGAAGCGGAAGACCGGCACAGCGAAGCGGAGAACCGGTTCCTGGCGGCCTACCAGCGCCATCGCGCGGAACAGGAGCGCGCGCGGCGCTGGCGCATTTTTGGCTATGCGCTCGGGGTCATCGCGCTGCTGGTGTTGATCGGCGTGGCGATCCTGGCCTGGCAACTGCGCACCACCAAGCAGGACATCGCGCGGCAAAACGCCTTGTTCTCGCTGCTTGGCTCGCGGCCGGCACCAGACGCCGCGCTGCTGGCGGCGGTGGAGGGCACGCGCGGCCAGCACAACCATGCGCCACCGGAGGGCTTTGATTTCCGGCGCGCGCTGGTCAGCGCCATGAACCGTGCCCGGGATATCGAGGCCTACCTGTCGCGCGCGGATGAGCAAACGCTGGAGGTGCAGGGCAACGCCGGCTATCGGGTGAGCGCCCGGCTCGGCGGCAATCGCTGGCTCATGGAGATCACCGGGCTTGCGCCCGGTTCCCCAACGGTGCGCCTGGACGAGACCGCGCTCAGGAACCAGCATCCCGAAGGCGTGCGCGTGTTTGCACTGGCTGGCGCCGGCACGCTGGCCACGGGCGGGCAGGACGGCAGCGTGGCGCTTTGGAATATCGCCCAGCCGGCGCGCGCCACGGTGCTGCTGCTGCCGGCGGGCGCCAGAAGCGAAGGCGGTTGGGGCCCGGTCTCCGCGCTATCCAGCGACGGGCAGCGCCTGGTCGCGGGCTACGACCGCGGCCGCATTGCCGTGTGGGACCTTGCCACGGGCGCAGACGCCCGGCGGTACCCGATTGCCAGCGCGCGCGCGCATGCGCTGCGGGTGACCGACGTGGCGCTGTTCGACCAGGGGCGGCAGCTCGCCACCGCCGGGCGGGACGGCAAGGCACGGCTGTGGCACCTGCCGGCGGACCCGCAGACGGACCCGGCGGAGCCATCCGTGCTGAAGACGCCCGCGCACGAACTGTCGGCGCCCGCGGACAATACCGACTGGTTCGCGGGCTACCACAGCATCGCCGTCAGCCCCGATGGCAGCGTGGTGGTGGCGGGCACGCGCGGCGGGCGCATCAGCGTGTGGCGCACCGCCGACGGCGAGCTATGGCCACAAGCGCTGCTGGGGCACGACGACGCCGTGGTACGGCTGGTGTTCACCGATGACCGGCAACTGCTCTCCGGCGGCTGGGATGGCCGCGTGATCCACTGGGGGCTCGACCCGGAACACACGCGCGCAACGCGCACCGAGCTGCTGGACCTGCCGAGCCAGATCACCGGGCTGGCCCTGGCCGGCCGCGACCAGCGGCTTTATGCGTCCACCGAGCAGGGCGAACTGCTGCAGATGCGCTTCGATGCGCCGCGGCACCCAATGGCCCGCATCGTCTCGCGCCGGCAGGAAGGCACGCCCCCTCTGCTGCTTGCGCTCACGGGCATCACGCCGCCCCTGGTGGCCGCGACCGAAGACGGCAAGCTGGCATTGCTGCAGGCCGAGCCGGGCAAGGAGGCCAGCCGGCGCCCCATCACCATGCCGGCGCCACCGGTGCGGGCACTCGACTGGGCGCGACGCGCGCAGCGCCTGGTAGCAGCGGATGACAATGGCCAGGTCTGGATGCTGCGGGCCGATGGCACGGGCAATGCGATCCTGCCGGGTGTGATGGCCGGTGCCAGCACCCGCCTGACGATCAGCGACGACGCACGCTTGCTGGCAATCCGCTCAGGCGAACCTGCGGAGAACCGGCGGCTAGAGCTATGGCAGCTGGCGCCCGATCAGGGCGCGGACGTGCACGCGATGCCGTCCGCATCCACGGCGGCCGTGGCAGCCGCTCCCGAAGCCGCCGCCTGCCGCATCCCGCTGCCCGAAGCCCTGTCCCATGCCGCCTACGCCACCTTCCGGCCGGGCACCGCGGAGCTAGCGGTCACCGACGACGACGGCATCAGCCTGTGGCAGGTTGCCGCGGCCGGCGCCGATTGCGCGCAGGCAAAGGCCGTCATGGCCCTGCGCTTCGCGGGCCTGCCGCGCGGGCAGATCACCAGCCTGGCCTTTGACGCGCGCGGCGACACGCTGGTGGCCGGCAACTACCTCGGCAAGGTGTATCGCCTGGCATTGCCCAAACGCTCCGCAGCGCCGGCAGCATCGCCGGGCCAGCCGGTGCAGGCCAAGGCCACCATCCTCAAGCAGGATGCCGCAGGCGTCATCACCGCGCTGGCCGCGCCCGATGCGCCGTTCGTCGTCGCCGGGGACGACCACGGCAACCTGTTCCTGCTCGATCCCGAGGCCGATCGTCCTCTGCCCATCCCGCAGACGCTCTATCGCGACCCGCGGCAGCCGGTGGCCGCGCTATCCGTGAGCGACGACGGGCGCTGGCTGTACGCGGCAGGCACGGGGATCGCGGCGATCTGGGACCTGGACATGGCGCAATGGCGCAAAGCGGCCTGCGCCATCGTCGGCGGCGGCTTTACGCCCAGGCAGAAGGCCGAGTTCTTCAAGGGCGATACGCCGTCACCTACCGCGTGCGAAGCGCGCTGAGCGCATCGACTGAATCTGAACCTACCTAGCAAGGGGACACGCCATGCCATTCCAGACCATCGCAGGTACCAGCGCCAGCTACGCCCTGCTGGCGCTGGACGCCGCCGGCAACGAACGCAGCGACGACCCGGACGGAATCGGTGGACGGATGTCAGACCGCCTGCTGGCGCAATGGCAAGCCACCGCGCCCACCGATGTCTTCCTGTGGAGCCACGGCTGGCAGGGCGACCTGCCCGCGGCGCGCACCCAGTACGACCGCTGGATCGGCGCGTTCGCGCGCAGTGTCGGCGACGAACAGGCCATGCGCGCCCGGCACCCGGATTTCGCTGTTACCCATATCGGCGTGCACTGGCCCAGCCAGCCATGGGGCGACGAAGAACTGGGCGACGGCGCCAGCTTTGCCCCGCTGGCCGGGCCGGGCGCGCCAGCCATGATCGACGCCTATGCGCAGCGCCTGGGCGATACGCCACAGGTGCGCGCCGCGCTGGCCGCCATCTTCGAAGCCGCGCGCACCCAGGCGGATGCGGTGAGCCTGCCTGAACCGGTGCGCCAGGCCTACCTGCAACTCGACCAGGCACTCGCGCTGGGCAGCGAGGGCGTGGGCGGCGACGCCGGGGCCGACCGGCTGCCCTTCGATCCCGCAGCGTCCTTCGCCGAAGCCAACCAGCTGGGCGCCGCGTTTGGCGGCTCGGTGCTGGGCGGGCTGCTGGCACCGCTGCGGCAACTCTCGTTCTGGACCATGAAAAAGCGCGGCCAGACCGTGGGCGAGTGCGGCGTCTTCCCGCTGCTCAACCGCATTGGCGACGCGCTGCCGGCGGCGCGCATCCACCTGATGGGCCACAGCTTCGGCGCCGTCGTCATGTCCGCCGCGCTGGGCGGCCCCGGCGGCACGGCCGCGCTGTGCCGCCCGGTGGCCTCCTGCGTGCTGGTGCAGGGCGCCATGTCGCTCTGGGCGTACGCGCCAGAAATTCCCGTGCGCCCCGGCACGGCGGGCTACTGCCACAACCTGCTGCCGGATGGCAAGGTCAGCGGGCCGCTGGTGATCACCCGCTCGCGGCACGACAGCGCGGTCGGCACGCTTTATCCCTGGGCCGCCGGCGTGGCGGGCCAGGTGGCTTTCGACACCACGCAGGCATCTCCCACTTACCCAACCTTCGGCGCCATCGGCGCGTTCGGCATCCAGGGCATCGACAGTGCCACGGACGCAGCCATGCAACCCTATGACCGCCCTTACCCCATGATGGCCATGACGGCCGGCAAGGTGCTGAACATCGAAGCCAGCGAGTACATCTGCAACGGCAGCGGCATCGCCGGCGCGCACAACGATATCGCCGGGCCGGAAGTCGCCCACCTGATCTGGCAGGCCGCGCTGGCCTGGGAATGAATCCAAGGAGCCCCGACCATGACCGACGACTCCATGCCCATCCCGCTCGGCATCCAGGCCGACACCGGATGCCCGCTAGCCGACATCGATGCGCAGGCTATCGCCGAATTCTCCGCGCATGAGCACGGATTGCGCCGCGCGCCGGAGCGCGCCGCGGAAAAAGCCCGGCAAGCCGAGACCTATGCCGTGCTGGGCGATGTCGACGGCGACAAGCTCGACGAGGCCGGCTGGGGCCTGCTGTTTCCCTCCGACGTGGATCCGGCGCCATACCTGGACGCGCTCGCGCCGCTGATCGCCTGGCGGCACCGCGAGGCTGGACAGGTCACGGTGTTCCAGGGCGCCGATGGCTGCCTGCCCGGCGAAAGCGCGGCTACCTGGCTGGCGCGTCACGGGGTCTCGCTCAACGTCGTCGACCCGGCCCTGGGCGTGCCCTACTATCTCGTGCTGGTAGGGCCGCCGGACAAGATCCCGTTTGCCTTCCAGTACACGCTGGACCTGTACTGGGCGGTGGGACGGCTGGATTTTCCGCAGCTGGCGGACTTTCGCAGCTACGCGGACAGCGTGACGGCGTATGAGACGATGGCCAGCGTGGCCGCGCAGCGCAGGATCGCATTGTTCGCCACCTGCCATGAGTTCGATCGCGCCACGCAGTTGCTCACGCGGCAGCTGGCCACCCCGCTCAGCCAGGGCACCGCGCAGGCCAAGCCCCTGGGCGAGCGCCAGGGCTTTGCCGTGCAGGCGCTGCTTGGCGAAGCCGCCACCAAAGCCGCGCTGACAGATGTATTGCGCGGCAAAGGACCGGGCGGGCCACCCGCCCTGCTCTTCACCGGCTCGCACGGCATGGGTTTTCGCGCGGACGACGCGCGCCTTGCCGACACCCAGGGCGCCATCGTCTGCCAGGACTGGCCCGGCTATGGCGCGATCGGCCCCGAGCACTGGTTCGCCGCGCAGGATGTCCCCGCCGACGCCCAGTGCCATGGCCTCATCCAGTTCTGCTTTGCCTGCTATGGCGCGGGCTGCCCGGACTTCGACAACTTCAGCCGCAGCGGCAACGCCCCCACCCGGCTCGCGCCGGCGCCCTTTACCGCGCGCCTGCCGCAGCGGCTGCTGGCGCATCCGCATGGCGGCGCGCTGGCCGTGCTCGGGCATATCGACAGGGCATGGGCCTACGGCTTCCAGTCCGAACGCGCCGATGCGCAAACCCAGGGGTTCCGCGACGTGATCGGCAGCCTGCTGCGCGGCGAGCGCGTCGGCCAGGCGACAGACCGCTTCAACATCCGCTGGGCCGCGCTGAGTACCGAACTGGCTGACCTGCTGCGGGACCGCAGCGCGGGCGCCGATGTCCCGGACACCGACATCGCGCTGCGATGGGTGGCACGGGACGATGCGCGCAACTATGTGGTGCTGGGAGATCCGGCGGTGCGAATCAGGGTGCGGGATATGGCGTGACACCGTGGCGGCGTGACGGCGTGACGGCGTGACGGCGCGATGCGCACCGGCACCTACTCGGGCCGGATGTCCGCAGCCTTGGCAACCTTCCTCCAGCGGTCCACCTCGGACGCGATGAAGGTGGCGAACTCAGCCGGCTTCATCACCGCCGGCTCCGCGCCTTCCTTGAGGAAGAATGCCTTCATTTCCTGCGACTGGACGCGTCCTGCAGATGCTTGCCGATGGCGCGCGCGAAGAGATCGACGGAGCTACCGACGACGAGGCTGATCGGCTTGGCGGGGTATCGGGCGCCTTGCGAGAAGGCCAGCGCGGGCAGGCAAAAAGATTGCCAACGCCGACAGTACCAGCCTGCTGCGCGGCGCGTGAAGTGAATGACATCCCATGTCTCCTCGGTTGATGGCTATAGCTATAGCTATGGCTATGGCTATGGCTATGGGCATAGGTACGGCGCGTGAGGCGGATTTTTCCCACCCCGACAGATTCCGTCCAGCTCCTTATTTCGGTTCTTCAGACTTCTGTGTGGGTCGCCGGGTGAAGTCCGGCGCAGGCGTAGCAAGAGCGCTCGAGTGCAATCTCGCGCAGGTATAGCTCCCCTCTCCCGCGCAGCGGGAGAGGGGTTGGGGGAGAGGGCGGGCATCCGCAAGAGCGAGGCGCTTCACCTTGAGCGAGCGCCC
>NZ_BAAILO010000139.1:53706-84979 GCF_054589115.1 Cupriavidus sp. 8B
CGTCGCTCTCGCTCGGATGGAGGACCCACACGAAAGTCTGATGAACCCTTATTTCTATGTTTTCAAAAGAAAAAGTAATCGGTGGCCCCGGCACCGAGAATGTTCATATTGTAGATATCCCTACATAGTTGAAATGGCCGCTACGTCTTCCTACCATGCCCTACATGACCACTTCTTCCGACTCGTGGCTTTTGCTCATCGTGAGTATCCCGACGTCCGGCGCCACCACCCGCATGCGCATCTGGCGAGCCGTGAAATCGCTTGGGTGCGCGGCCTTGCGCGATGGCGCCTACCTGCTTCCCGCCGGCGCTGCACAGGCGGCGCAACTGCGCGAGCTGGCTGACGAGGCATTGCAGCAGGATGGACAAGCATGGTTGCTGGATGTCCAGCCCAATGCGTCCGATGATCCGGCGGCATATCGGCACCTGTTCGACCGTTCGCGCGAATACGGCGAGCTGGAGAGCGCGCTATCGGAAGCGCGCAAGATGCTGTCCGCCTTGAGCGAAGCCGAGCTGGCCAGGCTGCTGCGCCGGCACGAACGATCCCTGGAGGCCATTCGCGCAATCGACTTCTTTCCGAACGAGGCCTCACTGCGTGCTCAGGCGCAATGGAAGGATTTCGCCGGCACGATCGGCGCGATCCTGTCGCCCGGGGAACCACATTCCGCTGCCGGCGTGATCGCCCGCCGCGACCGCGCCCAGTACCAAGGGCGCCTGTGGGCCACGCGCCGGCACCTGTGGGTGGACCGGGTCGCCAGTGCCTGGCTGATCTTGCGCTTCATCGACCCGCACGCTCGCTTCCAGTGGCTGGAGAAGACCGCCGACTGCCCACCGGATGCGCTGGGATTCGATTTCGACGGGGCAACCTTCACCCACGTTGGCGAACGCGTGTCGTTCGAGGTCCTGATGGCAAGTTTCGGCTTGGATGAGGACCGGGCGCTGCGCCGCCTGGGCAAGTTGGTGCACACGCTGGACGTGGGCGGAGACCAGCAGCCCGAGGCAAGCGGCTTCGAGGCCATCCTCGCCGGCGCACGCGAGCGGCTGCCCGACGATGATGCGCTGCTGGCGGAAACAGGGCTGGCGCTGGACTCGCTCTACGCCCACTTCACCACCAAGCGCCGAGGCTGAGGCGAGCCTGGCTGCAGACAGAGTCGAAGAGACAGATAAGGAACATCCATGCATGCGCAGGACACTCCTCCATCCCGGCATCCCGGCTATACGCTCTGGCAGCTGGTTCTCTACATGCTGCGACTCGGCACGCTGGGCTTTGGCGGCCCCGTTGCGCTGGCGGGCTACATGCACCGCGATCTGGTCGAACGGCGCGCGTGGACCACGGAGGCTGACTACTGGCAAGGCATCGCGCTTGCGCAGCTGGCGCCGGGACCCATGCCGGCGCAGCTCGCCATTTATCTTGGCTATGTTCACTATCGCATCGTGGGCGCCACGCTGGTCGGGATCGCCTTTGTGCTGCCGTCGTTTTTCCGTGGGCGCCATCACGGCCGCCGTGATCGTCCTGGTCAAACGCTCGATCGTGGACGTGCCCACCGCGTTGCTGGCGCTGGCCACGGTAGCGCTGTTGTGGCGCTTCAAGAAGCTGCCAGAGCCCGTCATTGTGGCCGGTGCCGCACCGGTCGGCCTGATGGCCTACCCCCTGCCGCACATCGGGCATTAAGTGGTCGATGGTCCAGCGAACATCGGCAATCCTCAAAGGAGTCAGCCATGCAATGGATTACCCGCGAAAGACCAAAGATTGACCGGATCGCCTGCCCCTGGCTGATCGCCAGGTTCATTGACGATGCGCCGGAATTTCTCTATGTGCCTGCCGGTGAGGTCCTGAAGACCGCTCGCCAGACCGGTGCCATTCCCTATGACATCCCCGGCGTCGAGCTATCGCATGTTGGGGAGCTCTGCAGCTTTGACGCCTTCCTGGACAAGTACGGCCTGACGGATCCCGCCTTGCAGCATCTGGCCAGCATCGTGCGGGGCGCCGACACGTCGCGGCTCGATCTCACACCGCAATCGGCAGGGCTATACGCCATCTCCCTGGGTCTGTCGCAGGTGTTCCCGGACGACCACGAAATGCTCCGCCACGGCATGGTGATGTACGACGCCTTGTATGCGTGGTGCCAACGTTGCCAGGCAGAGACGCACCGTTGGCCGCCGGAGATGCCGGAGATGCCGGCATGAGGTGGAGCGCTGGCGCGATCCATCAAGCCAGGTTCGCCCGCCGCAGCTTCGCCCTTAACGTCTCGATCTCGTCCAGCAGGTCGAGCACCACGGCGACGCCCGCCACCCCAAGCTCCAGGTCGCGCTCGAGCCGCAGGGCCGCGCGGGCGCGCTTGAGCGTGGCGCCGTCAAAACGCCAGCCCGGCGCATCCTCGCCGCGCGGCGTCAGCACGCCTTCTTCCACCAGCGCCACCACCTGTTCAATGTCGGCATGACAGGCCACGCTCAGCTCCACCAGCGTGAACTGCATCTCTTCTTCGACAAGAACGCCATGCAGCATCGATATGCCTTGATCGCTCATCGCATCAAGCCTCCAGTGAACGGCGCGGGGCAAAGCCGCTAAAGGTCTTGGCCATTTCCCGGTACGCGTCCTTGGCCTTATCCGAATCCGCGGGCGGCACAACGATCGACAGCACCGCATACAGGTCGCCGGGCGGCGTGCTGGGAAGGCCCTTGCCCTTGAGCCGCAGCTTGCGGCCTGCCGACGAGCCCGGTGGCACGCTGAGTTGCACGCGGCCGTCCGGCGTGGGTAAGGCGACGCTGGCGCCCAAGGCGGCTTCCCATGGGGCGACAGGCAGGTCGAGGTAGACGTCGCGATCGACTACGCGGAACAACGGGTGCGGTGTGATCTCGATTTCGAGATAGAGGTCGCCAGCCGGAGCGTCTCCAAATCCGGGGCCGCCCTGGCCTGCGAGCCGAAGATGCTGTCCACTGCGGATGCCCTTGGGAATATTGACGTCCAGTTGCCGCTCCTGCAATCGCACGTGGCCGCTAGCGTCCGCCTGGGGCGTGCGCAGCGTGATGGTGCGGCGCCCGCCCCGGTAGACGTCCAGCAGATCGATCTGCACCTTGGCATGGTGATCCCCGCCTGCCATGCGGGCAGCGCCGCGAGACTGCGCATGCCGGGCGCCGAAGAGCGACTCGAAAAAATCGCTGCGGTCCAGGTCTTGCTCGAAATCCGCTTCGCCGCCGCTGTACTCGAAGCCGCTATCCCATCCCGGCGGCGGCGTGAACTCTTGGCCTCTCTTGTACCGTGCCCCCACGTCGTCGTAGGCGGCACGTTTCTCCTCGTCTTTCAGCGCCACGTACGCCTCGGCCACGTCCTTGAAGCGGGCTTCCGCATCCGGCTCCTTGCTCACGTCCGGGTGATACCTGCGCGCCAGCTTGCGGTAGGCCCGCTTGATTTCATCCTGCGTGGCCGTTGGCTCCACCCCGAGCATCGCGTAGTAGTCCTTGTACTCCATGAATGCCCCCGGGCAACTGGCGTGCGAAACGCGCACGACGCTTGGCGAATGACGCGCTTGACCTGCGGCTCTAAGTATAGGCAAAGGCACGGGCGTGCGGTTCGCCCTGCGCGCGCTGTCAGCGCGCGTATCCAAAACGTGGCGTGCGCACCTGCGGAACCTGCTATGTTAGCGGCAAGCCAGCTACTGGAGGCATGGTGAAATATGAGGCATCCGCACCGCAAGACGCTCAACAAACATGGCTCGGCAAGCTCGGGCCGGGCCTGATCACCGGCGCGGCGGACGACGATCCCAGCGGCATCGCCACCTATTCGCAGGCCGGCGCGCAGTTTGGCTTCAACATGTTGTGGACGGTGCTGCTCACCTACCCGCTGATGGTGGGCATCCAGGTGGTGAGCGCCAGGATCGGGCGGGTGAGCGGCCATGGGCTGGCCACCAACATCCGCAGGCATTACCCCGCGTGGCTCCTGTATGCCGTGGTCAGCCTCTTGCTGGTTGCCAATACGATCAATATTGCGGCTGATGTCTCGGCCATGGGCGAGGCGCTGCGATTGATCGTGGGCGGTCCCGCCCAGCTTTATGCCGGGGTATTCGGCGTGACCTCGTTGCTGCTGCAGGTGTTTGTTCCCTACCGGCGCTATGTCCGCTTCCTGAAATGGCTCACGCTTGCCTTGCTGGCCTACGTGGCCACGGCGTTTGTCGTGCATATCCCGTGGTCGCAGGTGCTGTTGAAGGCGCTGATGCCACACATGTCCTGGAGGCCAGAGTACGTCACGACCGTGGTGGCGGTGTTCGGCACGACCATCAGCCCCTACCTGTTCTTCTGGCAGGCATCGCAGGAAGTCGAGGATCAGCTCGCCAGCCCCCAGGCCCAGCCCCTGAGAAGGATGATTGCCTTTGCGCCGGCTCGATCGGCCGTGGGCCGGGCGGCGGCGGACAGGCAACTCCCTGCGCGGTGCGCAGCAAGGTGTCATCGTCGCAATCCATCATGGCGGCAATAGTTTCACGCGGCAGGCCGGCAGGGTAGATGACAAGGAGGATATCGTTGACGGTCCTTTCGCTCTCGAACGGGCCGAAGCGATAGATACAGCCGCCATCCACCTCTGCGTAGAACCAGTTCTTCGGATGACTTCGATAGAAAACGACCACGGCTCGGCGACCTTCCTTCGACATACCCCAACTCCCAACTATCCGGGATCCGGGGCGGAGGGCTTAGTTTTCCATGTTCGCAAATTCCGGCGAACATCGCTCGTCCCGCGATCCGAAACCAAAACTGGTGGGGCCCCACACCGGACATGTTCCAGAAATTCTCAGCGCCGACTTTGGTATGTAGCGGCGTGTGCGCCCCTACGTCTACTTATAGTTCTCTTCGGCACAAAGCGCTGTCCGCCAGCGTACCGATTGGTAGTTTCATCTTTGTGCCGCCGGGTGCGCGGCTTCCGCGATGTCGCCAGGCCCTGTTCCTTGTCCGATGGCGGACAGACGCGCGCCCGGATCCGGCGCACAAGTGGGCATGCGATCGCGCCGCCCATGCTGGTGAGCAGCCGGCGAGGCCATCGAATCCCATGGAGACCGATCATGAAGCTCACTGCCCAATCATTCTTGCCGAAGACGGCATACGTGCTGCCGTCAGTCGCGCTTTTTTCCATGCTGGCGCTGGCCGTTCCCGCCGGGGCCATCACCGCCACGGACGCGCAGGGATCCCCCCATGTCTTGAAGATCGCGAAGCAGGATCGCATCGATACGCACATCAGCGACCTTCACACGAAGCTCCAGATTACGCGCTCACAGGAACAACTCTGGCAGAAGGTCGCGCAGGTCATGCGCGACAACGCAAGCAAGATGGATTCGCTGCGGCAGGAGCGCACTGGGGATGCCAAAGGCATGACCGCCGTCGGCGACCTCAAGTCCTATGGCGATATCGCCGATGCGCATGCCGATGGCATCAGGAAGCTCACTCCCGTGTTCCGGGATCTGTACGACAGCATGTCGGACGTGCAGAAGAAGAATGCCGACCTGATCTTCCGGAACCGCCAGCAGCATGCGTCGATGAAGAACTGAACCCCGGGGCCCGGACAGCAGCCGCCGGTGCAAGCAACCCGGTGCGGTTCGGGCTTTCGCTCAAGAACAGGAGAGCATGATGAACACCACAACAACACGATCAGGCTGGGGGCGCCCGGCGACCGTGAAGGCCGCCGCGGCATTTGGCCTGGCGATGGCAATGGGCGTCGTATCGACGACGCCTGCCTTCGGCGACGACCGCAACCACCATCGCGACCAGAACCAGAACCAGAATCAGAATCACGGCAACCAGCATGCTTCGTCCCGTCAGGGACACAACGGCAACTGGCAGGGCGACCAACGCTACGATCACTCTCGCGACTATCGCTACTATCGCGGCTATCGTGACTATCGCGGCAACTACTATGACAACCAGCGCTATGTCTACGCGCCGCCTCCCGTAGCCTACGTGCCCCAGCCGGCACCCGGCATCAGCCTGTTCATCCCCCTGCAGATCCGCTAGCCAGGCAAGGCACGGGCAAGCAGGCAAACCTTCCAGGCAACGAGTACGTTGCCTGGCCGCCCGCCGCCCGCGCCAGGTAACCGCCCGTCAATGTGCAGCGTCCGCCGCCCTGCTACGCCTTTAATCTTCCACAGTGCTGACCTATATTTCGGTTGGTGACCCCGGGGTCGTCCCCGAGGCGCTTACTTGCGCGGCAGGCGCAAATTGCCTGGCACTCAGCCCAATTCAGCATTAGGAGGCAAAGGATGGCTTCCACCCACGACCCGAGGGCCAATCATCTCCTTGCCGTGTTGCCCGAAGCAGAGTGGTTGCGCCTTGCGCCGCACCTGATCCTGACCGAATTGCCCCTGGGCCATGTGGTGTATGAGTCGGGCGACCAGCTGGGGCATGTGTATTTCCCGACCACCTCGATCGTCTCCCTGCTCTACGTGATGGAGGACGGCGCCTCCGCCGAGATCGCCATCGTCGGCAATGAGGGCATCGTCGGCATTGCCTTGTTCATGGGGGGCGAGACGACGCCCAGCCGGGCCATCGTGCAAAGTGCCGGCCATGGCTATCGCCTGAGTGCCAAAGTGCTGAAGCAGGAATTCACCCGCGGCGGCCCCATCCAGCATTTGCTGCTGCGATACACCCAGGCGCTGATCACCCAGATGGCCCAGACCGCGGTTTGCAACCGGCATCACTCGATCGAGCAGCAACTCTGCCGCTGGCTGCTGCTGAGCATCGACCGGCTGCCGTCCAATGAACTGACGATGACGCAGGAGCTGATCTCGAACATGCTCGGCGTGCGGCGCTCCGGCGTCACCGAGGCGGCCTTGAAACTCCAGAACGCCGGCCTGATCCGCTACAGCCATGGCCATATCGCGGTGCTTGACCGGCCGGCGCTGGAAAAGCATGCCTGCGAATGCTACGCAGTGGTCAAGCGCGAGTTCGACCGCCTGTTGCCTGACACGGCGGCGACCTGAACATCGCGGCGCCAGCCGTTACTCCTCGCTGGTCCACTCCACCTCGACGCCAAGGCTGCGCAGGTTCTCGACGAAGCGCGGATGCGCCCGGCGGATGGGCGCGGCGTTGCGGATCTCGGAGCGGCCGTCGATGCTCGCGGCCACCATGAACAGGGCGATCGCCACGCGGATGATGTACGGGCTTTCCACCACCGCCGGCGTCAGCGTATTGCCGCCGAAGGTGATGAGCCGGTGCGGGTCGGACGAGAACACATGGGCGCCGAACTTGGACAGCTCGCCCGTCCAGCCCAGCGCGCCGTCGTACACCTTGTTCCAGAACATGGCGTTGCCCTGCGCGCGCACGCCCAGCGCGATGAAGATGGGCAGCAGGTCAACCGGGAAGTAAGGCCACGGCGCGGCCTCGACCTTGGTCAGCACGTTGCTGGTAAACGGCGTCTGCACTTTCAGAGGGCCGGCACTGGTGGCGCGGGACCAGCCGTCTTCGTGCGTGATCTGCACCCCGAACTTGGCGAAGGTCCGGTCGATCAGCGGGAAATTCCCCGGCGCGCTGTTGCGCACCACGACATCGCCGCCGGTGATGGCGCCCAGCGCCAGGAAGGTGGTGATCTCGTGAAAATCCTCGTCGAAGGTAAAGTCGCCGCCCTTGAGCTTGTTGCCGCCATGCACCGTCAGGCGCGAGGTGCCCATGCCTTCGATGCGCGCGCCCATCATCGCCATGAAGCGGCAGAACTCCTGCACGTGCGGCTCCGATGCGGCGTTGGTGAGCGTGGAGGTGCCACCCGCGGCGGCGGCGCACAGCACGAAGTTCTCCGTGGTGGTAACCGATGCATAGTCGAGCCAGTGGTCAGTGGGCGTCAGCTGGCCGGCGCTGCGCACCAGCAGCGAGCCATCGGCCCGCTCCACCTCGCCACCGAAACGGCGGAAGACATCGACGTGCGGATCGATCTCGCGCACGCCAAGCGTGCAACCCTTGACGTTGTCCTCCAGCCGGGCTACCCCGAAGCGGGCGAGCAGCGGCGGCACCAGCATGATGGACGAGCGCATCTCTTCCGGCAACCGATGGCGGGCCGCATCGAACACGGTCTCCTGGTGGTGCAGCGACAGCGTGCCGGTTGCGTCATCCATATGCACCTTGCTGCCCAAAGCGCGGAAGATGTCGAGAATCTTGCGCACATCGGTGATGTCGGGCACGCCATGCAGGCGCAAGGGCTCATCGGTCAGAAGCGTGGCGCAGAGCACAGGAAGCACTGCATTCTTGTTGGCGGAAGGGGTAATACGCCCCCGGAGCGGCTTGCCGCCGTGCACGATGAGATTGGACATGGGATGGGATATTGCGAGACGAGCCCGGACAGGATGGAACAACGCCCCGCATTGTACTTGCACTGCGAACGGTGTGGCCGTCACCCGCACCGGCAATGCCCGGGCATCCGGCTCGGGGCGCATGGAGGATGCTCCTGGGACCGATGCTGCATCCATGCGACAACGTGTCATGGTGAAGGCGCGCCTGGAAGCGCGGAAGGCTGATAACATTCTCTCCAAAATCACCAACCTTTCGCGTGCGCGCCTTTCCTCGCCGGTTCTGGATTGCCGGGCTCCTGCTTACCGCCTTCCTGACAGTGCAACTGGCAGCGGCGGCGTACGCCTGCATGGGAAGCCGCTATTCGTCTGGTTCGACCGGTTCGTCTGAATCGCCGGGCCAGGCGACAGACATGGCGGGCATGATGGAGTCGTGCCCCGAAATGGCCGAGCAGTCCACGCAGACAACGCTCGGCAGCCATGACGGGCTTTGCCTCGAGCATTGCCAGCTAGGCTCCAAGTCGATCGACCACGCCAGCCCGCAGATCCCCGGCTTCCTGCCCGTCCTTGTCAGCCTTGTCGAACCCGCTCCCGTCGCCACACCCACCCGGCAAACGATCCTGCTAGGCGAAGCCATCGCGCGCGCGCCACCGCCGCCCATCCCGATCCTGCACTGCTGTTTCCGCACTTAGCCTCCGAAGCCACGTTTTTTTCGTGCCCTGCCGCCTGAGCGGCCGGGTCGTCGTTGCTTCCCGGAGGCTTTATGCATTTCCTTCGTCGTGTCATGCAGGCGCTCCTGTGGGCGCCTGCATTTGGCCTGGCCGTGCCGCAATTTGCCCACGCCCAGCCAGCCCCCACCTTGTCTGTCGAAGAAGCCGTGGCGCTGGCCACTACGCGCGCCGGCGATGGCGAGACTTCCCGCGGCGGCGTTGAGGCCGCCGTTCAGATGGCCGTAGCCGCCGGTCAATTGCCGGACCCGGTGCTCAGGCTCGGTTTCAACAATGTGCCGCTCAGCGGCCCGGACCAGTTCTCCCTGACCCGTGACTTCATGACCATGCGCTCCATCAGCGTCATGCAGGAGTTCACGCGATCGGACAAGCGCCGCGCCCGCGCGGAGCGCTTCGAGGCCGAAGCCGCAGCTGCGCAGGCGCGGCGCACGGTCGGCCTGGCCAACGTGCAGCGCAGCGTGGTCAATGCCTGGCTAGATCGTTGGTATGCCGAACAGGCCGGCGTCTTGCTCGGCCATCACGGCCATCCGATGGAACTGGAGTTGCAGGCCGCCACAGCCGCCTATCGCAGCGGACGCGGCACGCGGGCGGACGTACTGGCGGCGGAGATGGAAATCCAGAAACTACGGGACCGGCGCGACGAGAACCAAGCCGCCATCGAGGCCGCCCACGCGGCACTTGCCCGCTGGGTCGGGCAGGCAGCCAGTCGTCCGCTGTCGGAAAGGCCGACCCTTGCAATTCCCCTGCGCGTGCAAGCGCTGACAGGGTCCGAACTGGACGCCGTGCCGGAAATGGCGGCTTCGCAGCGCGAGATCGCACTGGCCGAAGCCGATGTCCGGGCGGCCACCGAGGCCAGGAAGCCGGACGTGACCGTCGAGCTGATGTACAGCCAGCGGGGCTCCGCCTATTCCAATATGGGCTCGCTGAACGTCAGCTTCCCGGTGCCATGGGACCGGGGCAACCGGCAGGATCGCGAAGTGTCGGCCAAGCTGGCGCAGGCGCAGGAAGCCCGCGCCAGGTCCGAGATCGTTGCGCGCAATACCACGGCAGTGCTTGGGGCAAAGCTCGCTGAGCTGCGGCGCAACCTCGAGCGGCTCAAGCGCTACGACGAATCCATCCTGCCGTTGGCAAACGCCCAGGCAGGCGCGGCATTGACGGCTTACCGGGCCAACACCGGACCGCTGCTGGCGGTTGCCGAAGCCAATCACCGGGTCATCGACACGGCACTCGACCGGCTGACCCTCGAAGCGAAGACAGCCAGGATCTGGGCCGACCTGGCATTCCTTGTTCCGCTGCCCACTGCGCAGACAGAACCCGCCGCGAGGGATGCAAAATGAAAAGACAGATCATCTCCCTCCTGGTGGCTCTGGTCGTCGCCGGGGGCGTTCTTTATGGCACCTATCAACTGGGGGTCAGCCGGGGCCAGGCACTCAAGCCACCATCGACGGCAGCCCAACACGCATCCGCTGCCGGCGACACGGATTCCAAGGCCGGCAGGAAGATCCTGTATTGGCATGACCCGATGGTGCCCGGCCAGCGCTTCGACAAGCCCGGCAAATCCCCGTTCATGGACATGCAGCTGGTGCCGGTGTACGAGGATGCCGGCGCGAGCGGGGCGGCGGTCACCATCGACAGCCGCGTCACGCAGAACCTGGGCATCCGGACCGCAGAGGTCAAGGCAGGCCGGCTCGACTCCGTGTTGGAAGTGCCGGGCAACGTCGCCATCAATGAGCGCGGGATCGCGGTCATCCAGGCACGCACCGCTGGCTACGTCGAGCACGCTTATGCCAGGACTACCCTTGACCCGGTCACGCGGGGCCAGCCGTTGATCGTCATCTATGCACCTGAATGGGTAGCCGCGCAGGAGGAATACCTTGCGGTCGCCCGCATGAGTAGCGGCCCGTACGGCGACTTGCGCGGCGCCGCAAGCGCGCGCATGCGTCAGGCTGGCATGAGCGATAGCCAGATCCGCCTGGTGGAGACCACCGGCAAGCTGCAACCTCGCCTCACCATCACTAGTCCGGTCGATGGCGTCATCACGGAAGTCGGCGCGCGGGATGGCATGACGGTCTCGCCGGGCGTGACATTGTTCCGCGTGGCCGACCTCTCTACCGTGTGGGTCCTGGCAGAGCTGCCAGAGAGCCAGGCGGCGGCCACCCGGCCGGGACAGCAGGTCTCGGCTACCAGCGCGGCACTGCCGGGTCAGGCACTGACCGGGAAGGTAGACGCCATCCTGCCCGACGTGAATCCGGGTACGCGCACGCTCAAGGTACGCATCGAGCTGGCAAACAAGAACCGGCAGTTGCTGCCCGGCATGTTCGTCAGTGTCAGGTTCGGCGCACGGCCGGGCGCCGACCAGTTGCTCGTTCCGACCGAAGCGCTGATCCGTACCGGCTCGCGCACCGTAGCCATGGTCGAGACCGGCAACGGCGGCTTCAGTCCGGTGGAGGTAAAGACAGGTGCGGAAGCCGGCGGGCAAACCGAGGTGACCGAGGGCCTGAAGGCCGGCCAGAATGTGGTGGTCTCGGGCCAGTTCCTGCTCGACTCAGAAGCCAGCCTGCGCGGCGCGACGACCCGCATGGAGAGCGCGACCGCTCCATCGGCTTCGCCGGCATCGGCGTCATCGGCGTCATCGGCGGCATCGGCCGCGGAACATGAAGGCGTCGGTCGCATCGAGGCCATCACGCCGGAGGGCCTTACGCTTTCCCACGGGCCGATCCCCACGCTCCTGTGGGGTGCCATGACCATGGACTTCGAGGCGCCGGCGGGGGGCCTGCCGAAGAGCCTGAAGGCGGGCCAGGAGGTGCGCTTCCGTTTCCGGATGAACAGTGACGGCGTGCCGGTCCTGTCTTCCGTGCAGCCAGTCGCCGGCGGCGCGGGGGGCAAGCCATGATCGCGCACCTCATCCGCTGGTCGATCCGAAACCGCTTCCTGGTACTGCTGGCCACGGTCATCCTGACGGCGTGGGGCATCTGGGCTGCGCGCAGCACCCCGCTGGATGCCTTGCCAGATCTCTCCGACGTGCAGGTCATCATCCGCACGCCCTACCCAGGGCAGGCGCCGCAGATCGTCGAGAACCAGGTCACGTATCCGCTGACAACGACGATGCTGTCGGTGCCGGGGGCAAAAACCGTGCGGGGCTACTCGTTCTTCGGCGACTCATTTGTCTACGTGCTGTTCGAGGATGGCACCGACCTGTATTGGGCGCGCTCGCGTGTGCTGGAATACCTCAATCAGGTTCAGTCGAAGCTGCCCGCGGCCGCCAAGCCGGCGCTCGGGCCCGATGCGACCGGCGTGGGCTGGATCTACGAATACGCCCTCATCGACCGGACCGGCCAGCACGATCTTGCCCAGCTGCGCGCGTTGCAGGACTGGTTCCTGCGCTTCGAGCTGAAGTCGCTGCCCAACGTCTCGGAGGTGGCATCCATCGGCGGGATGGTGCAGCAGTATCAGGTCGTCTTGATGCCCGACAAGCTCCGCGCCTACAACATCCCGCAGGCAACGATCCTGGCGGCGTTGAAGGGGGCCAACCAGGAGACCGGTGGCTCCGTGCTGGAGCTCGGGGAAGCGGAGTATATGGTCCGTGCTTCCGGATACCTGAAGACGCTGGACGATTTCCGGCAGATACCGCTCAACGTGAACGGCGCCGGCATCCCCGTGCGCCTTGGCGACGTGGCGACCATCCAGCTCGGGCCGGAGATGCGGCGCGGCATTGCAGAGTTGAACGGCGAGGGCGAAGTCGCCGGAGGCGTCATCGTCATGCGCTCCGGCAAGAACGCACTGGAGACCATTGAAGCGGTCAAGGCCAAGCTTGCCGCGCTGAAACCGAGCCTGCCGCCGGGCGTGGAGATCGTGCCCGTCTATGACAGGTCCAGCCTCATCAACCGGGCGGTCGAGAATCTCACGCACAAGCTCGTGGAAGAGTTCATCGTGGTGGCGGTGGTCTGCCTCGTGTTCCTGTTCCACCTGCGCTCTGCGCTGGTCGCGATCGTGTCGCTGCCCCTGGGTATCCTCGCCGCCTTCCTGGTGATGCGGTACCAGGGCGTTAACGCCAATATCATGTCCCTCGGCGGCATCGCCATCGCCATCGGCGCCATGGTCGACGCGGCCGTGGTGATGATCGAGAACGCGCACAAGCACATCGAGCATTGGCGGGCGGAACACCCCGGCCGGCACCTTGCTGGCGACGAGCAATGGCGCGTGATCGGCGACTCGGCGGCGGAAGTGGGGCCCGCGCTCTTCTTCTCGCTGCTGATCATCACGCTCTCGTTTATTCCTGTATTTACGCTGGAAGCGCAGGAAGGCCGCCTCTTCGCGCCCCTGGCCTTCACCAAGACCTATTCCATGGCCGCGGCGGCGGGACTGGCGGTGACGTTGATTCCCGTCCTGATGGGCTATCTCATCCGCGGCAGGATTCCACCGGAGCAGTCCAATCCGCTCAATCGGTTCCTGATCCGCCTCTATCAGCCGCTGCTCGCGCGGGTGCTGTGCTTTCCCAAGACCACGCTCGTGGTCGGCGCGATCCTGCTCGCGGCAACCGCTTGGCCGATCCTCCGTGTCGGAGGCGAGTTCATGCCGCCGCTCGACGAAGGCGACCTGCTGTATATGCCATCGGCCCTGCCCGGGCTGTCGGCCGGCAAAGCGGCGCAGCTGCTCCAGCAAACGGATCGCCTGATCAAGACCGTTCCGGAAGTCGCCACGGTCTTCGGCAAGGCCGGACGGGCTGACTCTGCTACCGACCCGGCTCCCATGGAGATGTTCGAGACCACCATCCAGTTCAAGCCGCGCGACCAGTGGCGCGCGGGCATGACGCCCGACAAGGTGGTGGAAGAACTCGATCGCGTCGTGACGGTGCCGGGTCTGTCCAACATCTGGGTGCCGCCCATTCGCAACCGCATCGACATGCTGGCCACCGGCATCAAGAGCCCGGTCGGCATCAAGGTGGCCGGGACCGATCTGAAGCAGATCGACCGGCTGGCCAGCCAGATTGAGCAGGCTGTGAAGTCCGTGCCGGGTGTCACCTCGGCACTGGCCGAGCGGCTCACGGGCGGGCGCTATGTCGATGTCGAGATCGACCGTGCGGCGGCCGGGCGGCATGCCCTGAATGTCGACGACATCCAGGGCATCGTGGCATCGGCCGTCGGCGGCGAGAACGTCGGCGAAGTCGTGGATGGCCTGGCGCGGTTTCCCATCAACGTTCGTTATCCGCGGGACTATCGCGACTCGGTCGAGCAATTGCGCAAGCTTCCCGTTGTGACCAGCAGCGGGCACCAGATCCTGTTGTCGGATGTCGCCCGCATCCACGTGACACAGGGCCCGCCCATGCTGCGCAGCGAGAATGCCAGGCTCTCCGGCTGGGTCTACGTGGACATTCGGGGGCGCGACCTGCGCTCGGCCGTGCAGGAGATGCAGGCGGTCGTCGGCAAGACGGTCCCGCTGCCTCCGGGCTACTCCGTCAGCTGGTCGGGGCAGTTCGAGTACCTGGAGCGCGCTACACAGAAGCTGAAGGTGGTCGTGCCGTTCACGCTGCTCATCATCTTCCTGCTGCTGTATGTCACGTTCGGGCGGTTCGATGAAGCGGTGCTGATCATGGCGACGCTGCCATTCGCGCTGGTTGGCGGGTTCTGGCTGCTGTACCTGCTGGGCCACAACCTGTCGGTGGCCAGCGTCGTCGGCTTCATCGCCCTGGCTGGCGTAGCCGCGGAGTTTGGCGTGATCATGCTGCTCTACCTGAAGCAGTCCTGGCTCAAGAAAATCGAGAGCGGCCAGGCCGACGCGCCCGCGCTGCTGGAGGCAATCCAGGAGGGCGCCGTCCTGCGGGTGCGCCCCAAAGCCATGACCGTGGCCGTCATCCTGGCGGGCCTGCTGCCCATCATGTGGTCGGGCGGCACCGGCTCCGAGGTCATGCAGCGCATTGCCGCGCCCATGGTCGGCGGCATGGTCACCGCGCCGCTGCTGTCGCTGTTCGTGATTCCCGCAGTTTTCTTTTTGCTTCGCCGTCCAAAGGCGGGGCACGCATTCCCCCAACCCTGAACATTGAACAAGGAGTTCACCATGAAACGCAATCTGATGGGCCTTGCGGCCGTATGCGCCACCGTCACCTTCGCGCTGCCCGCCCACGCGGCAGACGACATGGCCGGCATGCAGATGAAGCCGGCGGCATCGACGTCCGCCTCGAAGTCCGCCCCGAAACCCGTCAAAGCGGAAGTACGCAAGGTGGATACGGCCAACAGCAGGGTCACCCTCAAGCACGGGCCCATCGAGAATCTCGGCATGTCGGCCATGACGATGAGCTTTCCCGTGAAGGACAAGGCCAGCCTTGACAATCTGAAGGAAGGGAGCCAGGTCCGTGCAACCTTCGACAAGGTCAACGGCGTGGCAACGGTGACGAATATCGAGCCGGAATAAGCGCCCTACCGATCAGGCAATGCGGCCTGCGGCCCCGCCGACACCACCTCGTGCACGAAGCGCAGCTTATCGACCACGACAGGGCTGAGCGCGAACGGATAGCCATCCGGCACGCCCAGGCTCCGGTTCAGGCAGTTGAGCACGTAGGTGAGGGGAAACCACCGGTTCATCAGGCTTTGGAAGCTGGCGTCCTCGACGGGCGTCTGGTCCGTCAGGGTGGGCTCCGCGGCCGTGCCTGGCTTGAGCGCAAGGCCGCATGCCGCGGCGGTGTCCACGGTATCGACGATGTGCAGGTAGTGGGCCCAGGTTTCGGCCCAGTCCTCCCACGGGTGCATGGCCGCGTAGGCGCTGACATAGTCTTGCTCCCAGCCTTCCTGCGGCCCCTTGTCGTAATGCGCCTTCAATGCTTCGCCGTAGTCCACGCGCTCATCGCCAAAGCGCTCGCGAAACGGTGCCTGCCAGCGGGTGCCGGCGATCAGGCGATCGAAATAGTAGTGGCCGATCTCATGCCGGAAATGGCCCAGCAAGGTGCGGTACGGCTCGCCCATCAGCGAACGCGTCTTCTCCCGATGGGCATCGTCGGCCTCGGCAACGTTCATGGTGATGAGGCCGTTGTCGTGCCCGGTCATCACGCGCTCCTCGCCAACGTCTTCCAGGAAGTCGAATTGCAGCCCGAATTCCGGATCGGCTTCGCGAGCCACGTGCGGCAAGCCCAAGGCGGCTAGCGTATAGAGCACGCGGCGCTTGGCGACCTCAAGCCTGGCCCAGTAGAGCCGGTTGTTTGGTGTTTCCAGGCATGGCGTGGTGCGCGTCAGCTTGCATGACTCGCAAAGCATGTCTTCCGAAGTGGCCGGGATCATGCCGTTGCACACACCTTCCACAGCGTAGTTCTGGCATTGTTTGTAGAGCTTGTCTTGCGCGCCGGCATTCAAGCTGCGCAACAGGTTGCCTTCAGCGGGTTCGAACGCGCAGATCTGCGAGATGTCGTAGACGTAGCCAAGCAGCGCCTGGCAGCGCTCACAAGTGACGTTCTCAAAAAAAACCAGGTTGGAGCAACCGCCGCAGTGAAAGGTTTTCATGGATTTTTTTCACTTGGCGAAGAATATCTACACGGCCCGCTGCAAGTGCCGCCGCTAATGCTCCAGCAGTTGCTCGCGGGAGCTGTTCGCCAGATCCGCGGGTTGCTCGCTTTGCGGGTCGCGCTCGCCCGGCTGCGTGGTTTTGCGGCCTTCTCCTGGCTGCTCGATATGGCCGCGGGCAATCGGCTTGGCCTGTGGCTTCGAACCAGGCCCGGCGTTCTCGTATTTCATCGTCGATCTCCTGTGTGGGGAAGGTCACGAACCATTTTGGCACTGTTCCACCCGCAAAATATGTGCCCGGCGCGGAGCACTTGAAAGTGGCACGGACGATAGACATGGACAAAGAAAAGCCGCCGGGATTTGTCCAGCGGCTCATGAAACGCTCGTCACGGACCTGACGACAAGCGAGGAGAATCCGGAGCAAGAATCCGGAGCAAGAATCTGGCGCAACGAATCGGAGTAGGTCATGTGGGATCTGACTCTCCAACTACGTGAGTTACAGGAAGGTTAGGCAGTGCGCGGGCCAAGGGCAATGGGATGCCGTCCTACAAGCCGCGCGCCGGGAGCACTTTGCGCCGCGCTATCATAGTCCGAACGCAAACGCGTGGAGCGACAATGCAGATTGACCGGACGACGATCCGTCAGGGCGATGCCGATGCGCCGCTTGAGCAGGCTCCGGGCAGAATCGGCCGCCGCGCGTTCCTGGCGTCGGGCGCGGCACTCGCGCTAGCCGCCTGTGCACCGGAACGCTTTTCCGGCTACACCGCGCCGCAGGCTTCGCCCGGCACGAAGGCCATCAAAGACGTCTCCCCCTGGAAGCCCTCCCCCACCGCGCTGACCATCGACATGCACAGCCATGCCGGCCGCGTGATCGTGTCGCGCGATCCCGCCATCGGCGCGGACCGGCCCTTTCTTCCGCTGGCCGCGCCGATGCGCGCCGGCGGCATGAACGTGATCTGCCTGGCGATCGTGACGGACACCATCGTCACGCGCGTGTCTGCCGATCGCACGCGCTTCGAGGCCTGGCGAACCCCGTCGGAAGGCGAGCTCTATGCGCTTGGCGTGGCCGAATTCGCGCGCGCCCATCAACTGGTGGAGCGAGAGCAGATGCAAGTGGTGACCGACGCGGCTTCGCTGGCCACGCGGGGGCCGGCCGGGCCGTGTGTGATCATTGCGTCGGAGGGCGCCGACTTTCTGGAAGGCCGGCTGGAGCGCGTGGATGAGGCGTACGGCATGCACCAGTTGCGGCACCTGCAGCTCACGCACTACCGCGTAAACGAGCTGGGAGACATCCAGACGGAGGCGCCCGTACACGGGCGCCTGACGGATTTCGGCGCGGATGTGGTGCGGCGCTGCAATGCCCTGGGCATCGTCGTCGATGTCGCGCATGGCACCTATGACCTGGTCAAGCGCGCCGCCGCAACCGCCACCAAGCCGCTGGTGATTTCGCACTCCGCGCTGGCTACGCGCCCCAGCCTGCGCAGCCGGCTGATCACGCCCGACCACGCGCGCGTGATCGCGGGCACCGGCGGCGTGATCGGGGTCTGGCCCAGCGCGGGCACCTTCCGCGACCTGCCTGCCATGGCGCTCGGCTTCAAGCGGATGGCCGACGTGGTTGGCGTGGATCATGTGGGCCTGGGCACGGACATGCTCGGCTTCATCTCGCCACCGGTATTGCGCACCTACGACCAGCTGCCCTCGCTGGCCGATGCGTTGTTGGCGGCGGGCTTCACGCAAGAGGAAGTGGGCAAGGTGCTCGGCGGCAACTACCGCCGGGTGTTCGAAGCGTCCGTGGGGTAGCGGGGACCGCGCCTACGGCTTACGTTGTCCTGCCTTGGCCTCGCCCTGCGCATCGTCGGCCCGCGCCCGGCGATACGCCTCCCGCCCGGCGTAGACAGCGCCCGCGGCCAGCATCAGCGCCAGCGCAAACCAGGTGATCGCATAAACGAGGTGGTTGTTGTTGAACGTGATCACGGTCAGCCCGCCCACCGGCCAGGTGCGCTTGCTGGCGTCCCCGAGCGGCACGGCCGCGTCCGCGTCGACGAAATAAGGCGCCACGTTCTGCAGGCCGCGCGCGGCGGCAATGGCCGGCACATCGCGCGCGTACCAGCGCCCGGCCACCGGATCGTTGGTGCGCAGAAAGCCGTTGCCGGGCTCGCTGAAGCGCAACAGGCCGGTGATGGTGGTCTCGCCGTTGAGGTCGCTCCCGCTGCGCTTGGCGCGCTCGCTCAGCTCCGGCGGCACAAAGCCACGGTTGACCAGCACCACATTGCCATCCGCCGTGCGCAGGGGCGTCACCACCCAGAAGCCGCCGCCAAGCTCCGTCACGGCCTGGACCAGGGTCTCGCGGTCGTTCAGGAAGGTGCCGGTGAGCCGCACGCGGCGGTATTCGTCGGCGGCCTTGGTGAGCCGCGGCCACTGATCCGCGCCGGGCGCGGCCGTGGCGGGGGCATGGACGCGCGCATTGACGCGTACGATGAGGTCGAGCTTCCACGCGCGGCGTTCGACTTGCCATACGCCAAGCGAAAGCAGCCCGGCTACCGCCACGATGGCGAGCAAGGCAAACACTGCAAGCACGCCGGTGGCGCGCTTGCGGGAAGGCGGATTCGATGGGGCTACGCCCTGCTGGCGGGCCGTCAAGGGAGATTCTTCATGTCGTGCATTGGCATCATGTTCTGGTCGAGGTGGAACATTACCCAAAGCGAGCCGCTCAGCGCGATGACCACCAGCACGATCGTGAAGATCAACGCCAGCATGGTCCATCCGCCTTCCGACCTCGCATTCATATGCAGGAAATATATCATGTGGACGACGATCTGCACCGCGGCGCAGCCCAGCAGCAACAGCGCCGTGGTGCTGGATTTGTCGAATACCTTGGCCATCACCAGCCAGAACGGAATCGCCGTGAGCACCACCGCGAGCACGAAGCCCGTCATGTAGCCCTTGAAGGTGCTATGGCTAACCTCGCCATCGTGGCCGTGGCCGTGGTCGTCATGGCCGTGGCCATGGGGATCGCCTGCAAGGGCATTGTCATGCGCGCTCATGGCAGCACTCCCATCAGGTAGACGAAGGTAAACACGCCGATCCAGACCACATCCAGGAAGTGCCAGAACATGGACAGGCACATCAGGCGGCGCTTGTTCGCCGGGATCAGCCCGTGCTGCCCCACCTGCACCATCAGCGTGATGAGCCAGACGATCCCCACGGTCACGTGCAGCCCGTGCGTGCCCACCAGCGTGAAGAACGACGACAGGAAGGCGCTGCGCTGCGGCCCCGCGCCATCGTGGACCAGGTGCGCGAACTCGTAAAGCTCCAGGCTGATGAACCCCGCGCCCAGCAAGCCGGTGATGCCGAGCCAGATCAGGGTGGTGCGCACCTGCGCCTTCTGCATCTCCAGCACGGCAAAGCCGTAGGTGATCGACGACAGCAGCAGCATGGTGGTGTTCAGCGCCACCAGGGGCAGCTCGAACAGCTCGGCACCCGTAGGGCCGCCGGCGTAGCGCCGCCCCACCACGCCGTACACGGCAAAGAGGCTGGCGAAGACAAGGCAGTCGCTCATCAGGTACAGCCAGAAGCCGAGCAAGGTGCCGTTCTGCGCATGCACCTCGCTGGTCGCGTAGAAACGCAGCTCGCTCTGGTGCGGGGTGTCCGGCATGCGCACGTCGCCGGGGCCGTAGGGGGCGGTGGTATCAACCATGGGTGGCAAGCAGGCGCGTGCGCTCTGCCTCGGTGCGGACGACGTCGTCGGCCGGGATGTAGTGATCGCGCTTGTAGTTGAAGGTGTGGCCGATCGCCACGATCAGGATGGCGGCGAAGGATACGATCACGACCAGCCACATGTGCCAGATCAAGGCGAAGCCGAGCACGGTGCTAAGGCCCGCCAGTATGATGCCCGCGCCGGTGTTCTTCGGCATATGGATCGGGATAAAGCCATGCTGGGGCCGCTGGAAATGGTGCTCCTTCATCTGCCACCACGCGTCGTTGTCATGGATGACCGGGGTAAAGGCAAAGTTGTATGGCGGCGGCGGCGAGGAGGTCGACCACTCCAGCGTGCGCGCATCCCACGGATCGCCGGTGATGTCGCGCAGGGACTCGCGCCGGCGGTAGCTCACCACCAGCTGGATCAGGAAGCAGCCGATGCCTAGCGCAATCAAGAACGCGCCGAATGCCGCCAGCTGGAACCAGATCCGCAGGGACGCATCCTCGAAATGGCTCATGCGGCGGGTCACGCCCATCAGCCCGAGCACATAGAGCGGCATGAAGGCAACGTAGAAGCCAACCAGCCAGAACCAGAACGAGCACTTGCCCCAGAACGGATCCAGCCGGTAGCCGAAGGCCTTGGGAAACCAGTAGGTGATGCCAGCCATCAGCCCGAACAGCACGCCGCCGATGATCACGTTATGGAAGTGCGCGATCAGGAAGAGACTGTTATGCAGCGAGAAATCCGCCGGCGGCACGGCGAGCAGCACGCCGGTCATGCCGCCGATCACGAAGGTGATCATGAAGCCGATGGTCCAGAGCATGGGCACCTCGAAGCGAATGCGCCCGTGGTACATGGTGAACAGCCAGTTGAACATCTTGGCCCCGGTCGGGATCGAGATGATCATGGTGGTGATGCCGAAGAACGAGTTCACGCTCGCGCCCGAGCCCATGGTGAAGAAGTGGTGCAGCCAGACCAGGTAGGAGAGCACCGTGATCACCACCGTGGCGTACACCATCGACGCATAGCCGAACAGGCGCTTGCGGCAGAACGTGGAAACCACTTCCGAGAAGATGCCGAACGCGGGCAGCACCAGGATGTACACCTCCGGGTGCCCCCAGATCCAGATCAGGTTCACGTACATCATGGCGTTGCCGCCAAGATCGTTGGTGAAGAAGTTGGTGCCGGCATAGCGGTCGAGCGCCAGCAGGGCCAGCACGGCGGTGAGCACCGGGAAGGCGGCGATGATGAGCACGTTGGTACACAGCGCGGTCCAGGTGAACACCGGCATCTTCATCATGGTCATGCCGGGGGCGCGCATCTTGACGATGGTCACGAGCAGGTTGATGCCCGATAACAACGTGCCCAGCCCGGCAACCTGCAAGGACCAGATGTAATAGTCCACGCCCACGTCCGGACTCTGCAGCACGCCCGACAACGGTGGATACGCCAGCCAGCCGGTGCGCGCGAACTCGCCGACGAACAGCGACATCATCACCAGCACGGCGCCGCCGACGGTCATCCAGAAGCTGAAGTTGTTGAGGAAGGGAAAGGCCACGTCGCGCGCGCCAATCTGCAACGGCACGACAAAGTTCATGAGCCCGGTGACCAGCGGCATGGCCACGAAGAAGATCATGATCACCCCGTGCGCGGTGAAGATCTGGTCATAGTGGTGCGGCGGCAGGTAGCCCAGCGAATCGCCAAAGGAGACCGATTGCTGCAACCGCATCATGGCCGCGTCGGCAAACCCCCGCAGCAGCATGACGATGCCCAGCACGACATACATGATGCCGATCTTCTTGTGGTCGATGCTGGTGAACCACTCGTGCCACAGGTAGCCCCACGCTCGCAGGTAGGTGAGCGCGCCAGCCAGCGCCAGGCCCCCGATCGCGACGGCCGCGAAGGTCGCCAGCAGGATGGGCTCGTGATAGGGGATTGCCTCCCAGGTGAGGCGGCCGAATACCAGTTGCGTCAGGTCGAGGTGCTCGGGCATTGTGTCACCAGGGCCGCAAGGGCGTTGTTTCAGGAATCGGGGAACAGCAGGTCATCGGTGCAACGTCATTGGGGCAACGTCATTGGCGTTATTGGGGCAACGTCCTGGTGGACGCCACGCGGGGGCCGTTGCCAATGCCGGCGGGATCGCCTGCCGTGCAGATGGCGCCAAAGCTGGCGCGGGCGGCACCGCCTCCGAGCGCAGCCACGTTGAAGGCCCGCGGCTTGTCCTGCCCCTGGCCCCGCCTCGCATTCATCGCCATGTCCCTGATGCAAGGCCGGTTGGCTTCTACGCAGCGGTTCAGGATCGCGTCGTACAAGCCCGAAGCCACGCTGGCGTAGCGGCGCACCGGCTCAAGCTCGCTGGGTTGCTCCAGCTGCAGGTAAGCGTCGCGCGTCAGCGCGCCGCCGCCGGCCTTGGCTTGCTGGACCCAGCGCTGGAATTCCTCGGTGCTCATGCCGTGGAACTTGAAGCGCATGCCGGAGAAGCCCGCGCCGCTATAGTTGGCGGAGAAGCCCTCGTAGACCCCCGGCTGGTTGATCACCGCGTGCAGCTTGGTCTCCATGCCCGGCATGGCATAAACCTGGCCCGCCAGCGCGGGGACGAAAAAGGAGTTCATCACGGTGGACGCCGTGATCTTGAACCGGATCGGCTGATCCACGGGCGCCGCCAGCTCGTTGACCGTGGCGATGCCCTGCTCGGGGTAGAAGAACAGCCACTTCCAGTCCAGCGCCACCACCTCCACGGTGAGTGGCTCCATGGCCATGGGCACCGGGCGCTCGGCGTCGATGCGGCTCAAGGACTGGTAAGGGTCGAGCTTGTGGGTGCTGACCCAGGTCAGCGCGCCCAGGGCGATGATGATCAGCAGCGGCGCGGCCCAGATCAGCAGTTCCAGCAAGGTGGAATGGTCCCAGTCCGGCTCGTAGATGGCCTCCCTGTTGGTCTCGCGGTAGCGCCAGGCAAAGAGCAGGGTCAGCGCGATCACCGGCACGATGATCAACAGCATCAGTCCGGTTGAAATGATGATTAGATCACGCTGCCGGACCGCGAGGTCCCCGGCCGGGGCTAGCAAAACGGCGTTGCAGCCTGTCAGCAGCAGGGTGGCAGCAAACAGCAAACACCCGCGCATCGCGTAGCGGGATGGCACTATCCGAATGCGAAATTGCATAGCCGTGGAAGTGATCGTTGGAACTACGCCGGTGAGCTGGCCGCGGAAACTCAACATTTCCTATGGCACTGTAGTCAAAGAAGTGCCATTCTTAAAGGAGTGACACAAAACGCCACCCCGAACAACGAGAGACGAGAGGGCCTGACGATGTCCAGCAGCGTTACGCAGCAGCACCAGCCGTCACCGTCTTCCCCCGCGCCCGCGCACGAGGCCGCGCACCGGGCGCGAGTGGCGCCAGGCGAGATCGCCGCCGGCGTCGTCATCGGGCGAGCGTCCGAGTATTTCGACTTCTTTGTCTACGGCATCGCCTCGGTGCTGATCTTCCCCAGCGTGTTCTTCCCGTTCGTCAGGCAACTGGAAGGGCTGCTGCTCTCCTTCACGATCTTCTCCTTCGCGTTCATCGCCCGCCCGTTCGGCACCGCCTTGTTCATGGCGATCCAGCACCGCTGGGGGCGCAGCATCAAGCTGACGGCCGCGTTGTTCCTGCTAGGCACTGCCACGGCCGGCATGGCGTTCCTGCCCGGCTACGACACGCTCGGACACAACGCCATCATCATCCTGGCTGCGCTGCGCATCCTGCAGGGCATTGCGCTTGGCGGCTCATGGGACGGGCTGCCATCGCTGCTGGCGCTGAACGCCCCGGCGCACCGCCGCGGCTGGTACTCGATGCTGGGACAGCTCGGCGCGCCGATCGGCTTTCTTCTCGCCAGCACGCTGTTCCTCTACTTGCGCGCCAACCTGGATTTCGACGAGTTCCTGGACTGGGGCTGGCGCTATCCGTTCTACGTGGCGTTCGCCATCAACGTGGTCGCGCTGTTTGCGCGCCTGCGGCTGGTGGTGACCCGGGAGTACACGCAACTGCTGGAAGAAGGCGAGCTGGAGCCGATCAGCCCGGTGCAGATACTGCGCGCGCAGGGCTACAACCTGTTCATCGGCGCATTCGCGGCGCTGGCCAGCTACGCGCTGTTCCACCTGGTCACGGTGTTTCCGTTGTCGTGGGTCGCGCTGCACGCCACGCAGGACATCAACGACGTGCTGATCATCCAGATCATCGGCGCGGGGATCGCCATGGCGGCCACCATCGCCTCCGGCTGGATCGCCGACCGCATCGGGCGGCGCACCACGCTGGCGCTGATGGCAGTCCTGATCGGCATCTTTAGCCTGTTCGCGCCGTACCTGATGGGCGGCACCCCGGGGCGGCAAGACCTGTTCATCCTGATCGGCTTTGGCTTGCTGGGCTTGTCGTACGGGCAGGCCGCGGGCGCTGTCACAGCGAACTTCGGATCGCGATTCCGCTACACCGGCGCGGCGCTGACTTCCGATTTTGCATGGCTGTTCGGCGCCGCCTTTGCGCCGCTGGTGGCGCTTGGGCTGTCGGTGGAGTTCGGGTTGTTTGCCGTGAGCGGCTACCTGCTATCCGGCGTGGCGTGCACGTTGCTGGCGCTCTGGATCAATCGCAAGATGGAAACCCGCGACTGACCTGGCCACGATGAAAAAAAGCGGCCAGTCATGATGCATGACTGGCCGCGTTCTTTTCTACTCAGCTTTTCTTCTCCGTGCTTCTGCTCAGAAATTCCCGAAGAACCCCCGCGCGGCGACCATGCAGAACGGCGCCACCAGGCTCCCGTGGTAGGCCTCGATCACCGCCGACGCGCCTCCATCGGTCGCGCCCGCGGCCACCGCCTGCGCGGCGAGCGTGGCCTTGGCCAGCGCAAAGCCCTGCTTGATCGGGGCATAAGGATCGGCAGGCCCCGCCACCGGGGCGTCGACATCCAGCACCGAAGTCAGCCCCGCCGGCACCTTGGCGTTCTGCCAGTAAGCCTGCTGCACGGTCGCGTTGAAGAAGAACACCGTCGGATCAAAACGCCCGCCGCAAAGCTGCACCGGCGCGCGCGGCACCCAGTTGCGCAAGTCGTTGCGCTTGAACGCCTGGCGCAACGGCGCGGCCGGGCTGGCCGCCGGCGCCATCGCCACCGTCGTGTAAGGGAAGGCGCCATCCGGATTCACCAGCGCGTCTTCCAGCAGGCTGAGGCGGAAGCTGTTGCGCACCAGGTTGCCTTTGCCGAACCCGAGGGCAAATATCGGCGTCAGCTCAGGCGGCGCCAGCGGGGGTGAAGTCGGCGGTGTCAGCGAGGCAAACTGCGGAGCCGGCGGATACGGGTTGAAGAGCGCCGTGGCGGGCAGCTTGCCGTTGCCAATCAGGGTGTCGATTGGCGTCACGCTCGGCAAGAGGTCCTCGATGCCACGCGCGTAGGTGGCCTCGTACAGGTCGCCCGGCCTGCGGTAGATGTTGCCGTAGGCGTTCTGGTAGCTGGTCGCCACCAAGGTCGTAAAGATGGTGGAACCAAGATCCACCTCGCCCGCGATCAGCGCGTCTCCGGTGGCCGCCATCGCATAAGGCCCCGAACCCGTGGAAGCCGCCGTCACCTTGATGCCCGCCGCCTGCAGCGCGCGATGCGTGGCCATGGCAACGTGGCCGCCCTGCGAATAGCCGGTAATAAAGAGCTTGCCATTCTCCCGGGTTGCCCTGCCCGAGTCCGCCCGGCCCAGCGCGACCCGTGCGGCCCGCAGCGAGTCGATCATGTCCGCCGATTGCTGGTGGGCGTTCAGGTAGGGGTGATAGGAAAGCTCGGAGCCGGCGTAACCCGCGTAGTTGCTCGCCACCACGATATAGCCCTGCGCGGCGTACATGGCCGCAACACTGATGCCCTCCGAGGCGCCATCGCCGTTGCCCGGGTCCTTCTGCGTCAGGTCGGCAACGTTGTATTCGCGGTAGGTGGTGGTGCCGTGCGCGTACATCAACGCCGGGCGTGGCCCGCTGCATGCGCGCCCGCCGCTTGGAATCATCAGCGCGCCGCTGGCGGTGGTCGGCTCGTTCGCGCCGCCGATGGTGCGGTAGCGGAAGTAGACGATCTCCAGGTCGCACGCAGGGGCGCCGGCGACCTGCAATAGTTGTCGGCCTGAATCGCTCGCGTTGAGAACGCCGGCCAGCGCAGCCGCGCTCAGGCGCAGCGTGGTCCTCTGATCGAGGAGCTGGCCTCGATTACTGTTGTGGTTGTAGTTGTTGTTGCCGTTGCCGTTGCAGCTGCCCTCGCCGCAAAAACTCGCCGATTGCGCGTAAGCCGCCGCGCTCAGCACCAGACACGTCAAGGCCGCAAAGCCCGCCTTCGCCATGGTCAATCGCATCGTCCAGCCCCCCCCGCCTGTGGTCTACGTCAGTTAGCCTGATCTACACAATTAGCGGAGTGTAGGTAAACGGATCAACCACCTGCCAGCCTCATAGCGCACGATCTCGTATTGTGAAATTGGCGACAGGAAACGGGCAATCGGCCGGGGGCATTTAGTTTCAAGGATGCAGCATCTTGGGTTTTGCGAACGACAGAATTAAGTAGAACTTAATCGGCCCGGATATTGGCCAAAGGGCTCAGACCCTCTCCCGCCGCTAGAACCGATACCCCAGACCCAGCACCATCACATCGGAATCGCGGCTATTGGTCGTGACGGTGCGATGCCAGGAAAAGCGCGTGGTCCAGGACGGGCTGATGCGATAGCTCGCCGACATGGTGAACAGGCCGAGCGTGTGCGTGATGCCGCCGCCCTCGTCCCGGTCCCGCGCCACATAGGGCCCCAGTCCGATCCCGAGCGTCAGATGGTCATTGAAGAACGGCCGCACCAGCCAAGCCTGCGCTGCAACACCCTGCCGGCGCACAACCCGGGCATCGCCCTCGTTCAGATAGGTGGCAGTGAGGTCGACATAGGGCAGGATGCCACGCCGGTACTCCACCGCGAAAGCCGTACCGCTGGGTGAGTCGAAGTTGTTGATAATGGTGGTGCCACCGAAGACGGCCAGCTCGTTGTTGGTCGTATTGCCGGCATACGAAGGCGGTGGCACCACCGGACCATCCCTGCTCCCTCGATCGAGCTGATAGCCCACGCCGATCAGGAAGGTGTTGGTGTCGATGCTGCCAAATGCCTGCGCCCGGTTGTATCGCGCCTGCACGATCCACGGACCGCCGTTGATGTACCACGTGCCTGCCGCGCTGATCAGGATTCCCCAGCCGTGCTGGTCATTCACGCCGCCTTCGGCCGTTCTCACCGTGGTATCGAAATAGCGATAGGGACCGGCCCCAAGCGAGAAGGCAAAACGCCGGTCCGTCGACAGCAACCGTCCCCACAACTGCACGCTATGTCCGTCGCGATGATGGTTGGTGACGTGCCCTTCGTTCAGGTAAGAGAAGGAGGCGTAGACGTTGTCGGTCAGGTTATGGGCGTACTCGTAGGTGTAGCCATAGGTTTTCTCTCCCAGCGACGGCGTCTGCTGCAGCCCGCCAAGTACGTAAAACTCCTGGGCGTGGGCCGCATGGGCGATGCCCATCAGCAACGCCACGCAGAGCGCGGCATGCATCAGGTGACGGCGGCCGTCCCATTGGCCCAGGCCAGACACAAGGCGAAGTTTCATGGGCGTCCTCTCCCAGGTTGCACATGCCAAGTGGCCATCATGCTTTGTTCCCCGAAGTGCTTCAAGCCCCTGCGGCGCCCACGCAACGTGATAGACGCGACGCGTCATCGTACTGCGCAGACGCCGGACACACTCGGGTCCGCCCCCCCCCCCCGCTTCGGCGAACCGCTAGCTAAGCCATATCGGCCACATTGCCGCAGCCTGCGCTGGCCGGTAGTTTGACCGGTTCAGGCGTCGCCCCGGTGTTCGTGACGCTGGCGAAGGGCATCGGCGGGCCAACCCCATAGCCCTGCGCATAGTCCACCCCAAGCTCGCGCAGCCGCGCCAGCAGCGCCTCGTTTTCTACGTACTCGGCGATGGTCTGCTTGCCCATTGCGTGGCTGATCCGCTGGATCGCCTCCACCATCACCAGGTTGACTGGATCGTTGAGCATCTCCCGCACAAAACTGCCATCAATCTTCAAGTACTCTGCGGGCAGGTGCTTCAGATAGGCAAACGAGGACATCCCGGCACCGAAATCGTCCAGCGCGAAGCGGCAACCCATTTCCTGCAACTGGCGGATAAACACGGCGGCCTGCGCCAGGTTGCCAATGGCCGCGGTCTCGGTAATCTCGAAACAGATCCCTTCGAGCGAGATGCCATGGTGCGCGGCCCGCTGGCGCACGTAACCGGGCAGCAGGTCGTCGCCAAGCGAGGCGGCCGACAGGTTCAGCCCGCACAACGCCACATCCCCAGGCAGAGCGATCTGGTGTCGCGCGAGCGCGGCAAAGCCGGCGTCGATCACCCAGCGGTCCAGCATCGGCATCAGGTTGTAGCGCTCGCACGCCGGGATGAACGCCATCGGTGGCACCAGCAGCCCGGCTTCATCCACCATGCGCAGCAGCAACTCGAGATGCCGGCCGCCGGCGCCGCTGGGCTGTAGCGGCACGATCTCCTGCGCATAGAGGCAAAAGCGCCCTGCCGCAAGGGCCGCATGTATCCGGCTCACCCACTCCATTTCGTCGTGACGCGTGCGCACCGCGTCATCCTGCGGCCGGTACACCTGAACGCGGTTCCGGCCACCTTCCTTGGCCATATAGCAGGCGGCGTCCGCAGCGCTCAGTGCTTCCTCCACCTGCGTCACCCCACTATCCAGGCTGATCAGGCCGATGCTGACCCCAAGTGAAAACGTACGCTGCCGGTGCACGAAGCGCCATTGCGCGATGCTCCGCCGCAGCGCTTCGGCTACGCGCTGGCCGGCGTGGGTGGGGCAGTGTTCCAGCAACACGCCGAACTCGTCGCCGCCTAGCCTTGCCAGCGTATCGCCCTTGCGCAACTGGCCACGCATCACCGAGGCGACCTGACGGATCAACTCATCCCCGGCGGCATGGCCGCACGTATCGTTAACTACCTTGAATTGGTCCAGGTCCAGATACATCAGGGTATGGCTGTCCGCCTCGCCGGGCGCCCGCGCCATCGCTGCGGCGAGCCGGCGCTCGAATTCGAGTCGGTTGACCAAGCCGGTCAAAGCATCATGGCTGGCCTCATAAGTGAGGCGCGCAGCGTGTTCGCGTTCACGGCTCATGTCGTGCAGCACCAGCACCACGCCGATGGCATTGCCCGCACGGCTACTGATCAGTGCCACCGAGGGCTTGACCGCGATCAGCGATCCCGCCCGCAGCACCAGCAGCAGCGCCGGGCGCTCCTTCCAGCGTCGTTCCAGCGCCGCCTCCACCAGATCCGATACCGGTGCATGCGTGACCTCGTCTTTCAGCATGCAGACCCGGTGCAGCGGCATGCCGATAGCCTCCTCGCTGCGCCATCCGGTCAATCGCTCTGCCGCAGGATTGAGAGAGTCGATCTGGCCGCAGACATCGGTAGTGATGACTGCGTCCCCGATCGCCTGCAGCGTCACCTGGGCACGCTCCTTCTCCGCGAAAATCTGGGCTTCCGAGCGCTTGTGGTCGGTGATATCGGTCAGCGAGCCCGCCATGCGCAGCACGCGGCCAGCGGCGGTGCGCACCAGGCGTCCGCGCGCGCGTACCCATAGATGGCTATTGGCCTTGGTGCATAGGCGGAATTCAGCGTCGTAGGGCAGATCGCCCCGCAAATGCCGGCGCAACTGCAGCGGGAGGGCAGCAAAGTCGGCCGGGTGAACCAAGGCCAGTAGGGTTTCGCGCAACTGCGGCAGTTCCCCCGCCGTGTAGCCCAGCATGGCGGCACAGCGCGGCGAGAAATACAGTCCGCCGCTACGCACGTCCCAGTCCCACAGCCCGTCGTTGCTGCCGCTGACCGCCAGTTGCAAGCGCTCCTCGCTGTGCGCCAGCGCCTGCCTGAGTTGCCGCTCCTGACGCAGGGTGCGATTCGCGATCAGGATGCCTGGCAACAAAAGCAACGCCGCCACCGCAGCAATGCCGGGCAGCAAGAGCTCGCGCACGCGGCGCGACGCCTTGCCGAGCGCGTAGGAGAAGGCGGTCTCCAGCGGCGTCAGGCGCGCATCGATCATGCCAATTTGCTGCAGCAGCGGGCCGACGCAATTTGCGTCGCATGCGCCACCAGGAATCAGGGCGTGCAGGCGCCGGGCCTGTTCCTCCAGCGCCATCACTTCGGCATCGGCCTGCGCCCAGACCGAGACGGCCTGGTCAATCTCCGCCACATGACGGAAATGCCGAAACATACGAATCATGCCAGGGATGTCATCGACATGATTGCCGCCAGCGATCAATCCGGCGCGGACCTTCTCAAAGTCGGGATCGGCGCGCTCGAGCTCAAGCCGGGCCTGGCGATCACCCAGTGGCACCGCGATGGCGCGCAGATAGGCACCGAACGCTGTCTCATCGCCACTTTGCCCGTAGCGCAGCAACTGTAGCACCGCTTCCTTCTGGGCGTTGCTCCAAAGGCTTTCACCGCCGACGAAGGCGCGCGCCGCGGCCAGCATGTCGACACTTGCCATCCCCACCAACGCGAGCACTACCACAATCACCACGAAGGGCCAGATCACACGGAGCCGATGCTCGCTGGCGGGCGAGGGTTGGGAGGTCTGCCACATGGTTTCCTATTTGTGACGTAGCGCCACGCAACGCAGGCGACAAGTCGCATCCGGATCGACTGCTCACCTCATTCGATACTCGAGGGTGGGTGCCCTGGCATTTTGACTTGCAGGCCCCTGCCTGTCTTTAACTCAGACTGGTTAATTGAGGGCATGAACGGGTCGAATCGGTGTATCTACCGTCTTGGAGATGGGGTGCCTGGGATCCTGCGCACCGGAGGCGCACCGGACGGGGCGCCACGTTGACGCAAACTCACATTGCCCCGCCCCCGACCGGATATCATCAGTTTGCGCGGGAAACCTCGCCCTTCAGGGCAGGGATGGATAGCGCGGACGCCGAAGGCGTCCTCTCAAAGCGCCGGAACGATCTGGAATTGCTCAAAGTTGCAATGTCTCCTGATTGAAGGTAACTTGTGTTTTCCCTGGACAAAGCGTTGAAAAGGAAGCGTTGATCAA
>NZ_BAAILO010000140.1:0-229 GCF_054589115.1 Cupriavidus sp. 8B
CGTGGTGGGGTGGGCGCGGTGGTGAATCCCTCAAAACTATTCCGGCGGTGCCACCGCGCCCACGACGAAAACGGGACGCCTGCAACTTCGTGGCCGGCCACTCCGCGAGCGACAGACGGCTTGAAACTCGTGATGGTGGCTACCGGTGGGGGCCACCATGAAACCCTGGGCATTGGCAGCGTCGTGGTGATCTAAACTGGTAACGGCACGAGTTAATTAAAACCCGGGG
>NZ_BAAILO010000141.1:0-290 GCF_054589115.1 Cupriavidus sp. 8B
TGCCGCCGCCCTTGAGCAAGCTCACGGCCTGAATGTGCACATCGTGCGTCGCCCGCCCAAGGCTGGGCATTGGCACGATGCGCAGCAGTCCCTGTGGCCGCTGGATCAAACGTTCCCCACCTTGCCCATGCGCTGGGTGGTGGAGCGCACCCATGCCTGGAACGAACGCTCGCGCCGCCTGATCATGCATCACGATCGCAGCATCGCCAGCGCAACCGCCTGGGTCTGGCTATCTCAGGCACGTTTGCTCGTACGCCGATTGACCAATGCCTGAATTTGTCCTCACCCTC
>NZ_BAAILO010000142.1:0-4104 GCF_054589115.1 Cupriavidus sp. 8B
CGAGATCGATAGCGCCCGACTCTCCAGCGTTCATGAAAAGCATGCAGCCCAACGCCACCTGCCCGGCCCGCAGGGCCATACTCAATCTTTTCATCGCATTTACTCTCAACGTCACATTTGCGATCAGGCGGTCGCGGGGCGCTTGGCCCGGTACCAGGTCGCATACAAAGCGGGAAGGAAGACGAGCGTCAGCACCGTGGCAACGGCGAGCCCTCCCATGATTGCCCACGCCATGGGGCCCCAGAACACGGAATGGGTAAGCGGCACCATCGCCAGAATTGCCGCCAAAGCAGTCAGCACGATCGGACGCAGCCGTCGCACCGCCGCCTCGACGATGGCCGTCCACAGTGCGACGCCCGCGCCCACGTCCTGATCGATCTGTACGACCAGGATCACCGAGTTGCGGATAATCATTCCAGCGAGGGCGATAACGCCCAACATGGCGACAAAACCGAATGGAATCTGGAACGCGGCCATGATCGCGCTGACACCGATCAGCCCGAGCGGCGCGGTCAGCAGGACCATCGCCATCTTCTTCATGTCCTGAAGTTGAATCATCAGCAGCAAGAGCACCGCGATAATCGTCACCGGCATCACCGCGAAAACAGAGCGCTGGGCCTTCCCACTCGATTCGTAAGCGCCGCCGATCTCGATGCCATAGCCAAGCGGAAGCGCCTTTTCCAATGCGTCGATCTTCGGCTGTAGCGCACGCGTGACGTCAGGTGCCTGCGCCCCCGCGATATCGGCACGAACGGTCAGCGTTGGCACGCGGTTTCGCCTCCAGAGTTCGCTGTCCTCGCTGTCAAGCGTGAGCCGGGCCACCTGCGAGACCGGCACAAATTTGCCGTCGCGCACATAGATCTTGGCGTCCTTCAGGTTGTTCAGGTCCGTGCGCTCCGCCGCGACTAGGCGCGAGACCACGTCGACTCCCTGGTCCTCCTCACGGTACTGCGTGATTGGCGTGCCCGACAACGAGGCCTCGAGGGCTTCCTTGATCTGGCCTGAACTGATGCCTAGTGCACGCGCCTTATCCTGGTCCACATCGACCTGCACGCGCTTGATGCGTTCGCCCCAGTCCTGGTTGACCTGGCGCACGTGCGGCTCTTCGCGCATGATGTCCGCCACCTGCTGACCAATCGCACGAACCTTGACGTTGTCCTGCCCGTACACGCGGAACTGCACCGGGTATCCGACAGGCGGACCGTTCTCCAGTCGATTGACGCGGCCCCGCACATTCGGGAATCTTTCGTCGAACAGCTTCTCGAGCTTCTCCTTCGCCCGCTCCCGTGCCTCACCGCCCTTCGTCATCACCAGCATCTCGCCCAAGTTCAGATTGGGCGTCTGCACATCGAGCGGCAGGTAGAATCGTGGCGTACCGTTGCCAACAAAGCTGGTCACCGCCGCAATGTCCGGATCGCCCTTGAGCAGCCCTTCAAGCTTCTGGACCTCGCGCTGACTCGCCTCAAAGGTCGAGGCCTTCGGCATCCACAGGTCCACAATGAGTTCGGCCCGGTCAGACGCCGGAAAGAATTGCTGGGGTATCGCCTTGAACAGCACCAGTGCGCCGACGAATGCCGCGAGCGTGATGCCGAGTACCCACACGCGCTGCTTAAGGCAGAAGTCGATGAAGTGGCGGAACTTGACATAGAAGCCGCGCTGGTAGACCGCATCCTCGTCATGCGACGCGTGCGCATGCTCCTTCAACAGCTTGAAGCCGATATAAGGCGTGAAGAGGACGGCCACGATCCACGACAACAACAGTGAAATGCCCACCACCTGGAATAGGGAGTACACATATTCGCCAGTGCCCGACTTCGCAAAGCCGACCGGAAGGAAGCCCGCCGCCGTGATCAACGTGCCGGTGAGCATCGGGAAGGCCGTGGCCGTGTAGGCGTATGTGGCGGCGCGGAACTTGTCCCAGCCCTGCTCGAGCTTCAGCGACATCATTTCGACGGCAATAATGGCATCGTCGACCAACAGTCCAAGCGCAATGATCAGCGCACCCAGCGAGATGCGCTGCAAGTCGATGCCCATCACGTACATCGCCAGGAATGTCATGGCCAGCACGAGCGGGATGCTGAGCGCGACGACCAGTCCCGTGCGCAAGCCGAGCGACAGGAAGCTCACAACGAGCACAATGATCACCGCCTCGGCCAGACTCTTCTTGAACTCGAAGACGGAGTGCTCAACGATATGTGGCTGGTCGCTGACCGCATGGATCTGCACACCCACCGGCAAGTGGGACTCGATGCGTTTTACCGTTTCTTCTAGCTTTGTTCCAAGCCGGATCACGTCGCCGCCCTTGCGCATGCTCACCGCAAGTCCAATCGCCTCGTTGCCGTTGAAGCGCATCCTCGAGGTGGCAGGCTCCACAAAGCCACGACGGACGTCGGCGATATCGCCAAGGCGGAAGGTACGCTGGCCGGCACGGATGCCGATGGCGCGAATCCCTTCGACCGAGTCAAATTCGCCACTAACAGCGAGCCGCACTTGTTCCGCGGTGGTTTGCACCGTCCCGCCCGATGTCACGGCATTGGTTTGTTGGAGCGTCGACGCAATCAGTGCCGGGTCGATCCCCAGCGAGGCGAGTTTGGCGGTGGAGACTTCCACATAGATCTTCTGTTCCTGCTTGCCCACCAGGTCGACCTTGTTGACGTCGCCGACACGAAGAAACTCGTTACGCGCGGCATCCGCAATCCTTCTTAGATCGTCATAGTCGAAGCCGTCACCAGTGATGGCATAGAGGTTACCGAAGGTGTCCCCGAACTCGTCATTGAAGAAGGGGCCCTGTGTGCCCTGTGGCAGGGTGTGCCGGATGTCGCCCATCTTCTTCCGAACCTGGTACCACACGTCCGGCACTGCGCCTGGTGGTACGTCCTCGCGCAAGTTCACCTTGACCTGCGTTTCGCCCGGCTTCACATAGGTGGACGTATAGTCGATCTCCGCCACCTCTTGGAGCTTGCGCTCGATCTTGTCGGTGACCTGATCGGCCATCTGCTGCGCGGAGCTTCCCGGCCAGTACGCCTGGACGACCATGGTCTTGATCGTGAACTCCGGGTCTTCCTTCTGGCCCAGGCTGCCATATGCCAGCACGCCGGCCACGGACAACAGCAACAGCAGGAATGCGATCATCTGCTGGTGCTTCAGCGCCCATTCGGACAGGTTGATGCCTTTCACTTCACACCTCCCGCCTTGGCAACAGCTACCGCCTCGGCCACCTTCACCTGCTGGCCAGGCTGCAACATATGCACGCCGGCACTCACCACGGTTTCTCCGCCCGCCAGCCCCCCAACCACGATGACACTGTCGTTCTGCGCGGCGCCCAGCTTGACCTCACGCGCGATCACCCGCGACGTCTTCGGGTCGACCACCCACACCTGCCGGCCATGTTCATGATCGACAATGGCGGTCAGCGGCACGCGGACAACGCCGTTGCCGTCCACGTCGGGTGCTAGGACAGACGCAGTCATGCCTAGCCGCAGGAGGTCCGGATCCGCGTCCTGAATGGAAATGCGTGCCGAGTACGTCCGCGTGACGCTGTCCGCGTCCGGCGCAAGCTCCCGGAGCTTGCCCGTCCAGGACTTGTCCGGATGCGCCCATACCGTGATCGTCAGCGTCGACGCCTTACGCAGTTCGTCGACGCGCGACTCCGGAATACTGATCGAGACCTCACGTTCGCCGTCAGCCGCAACGGTTGCGATCGACTGCCCGGCTGCGACCACCTGGCCGGCTTCCGCGTTGATTGCACTGACTACGCCATCGCGGTCGGCCACGAGCGTGGTAAAACCGCGCAGGTTGGCATTCAGCTGCTGGCGCGCCTGGGCAGAACGCAGTTGTGCTTCCGCCTGGTTAAGCGCCAGCCGCTGCTGGTCCAGTTCGGCTTGCGAGGCAAAGTTCTGCGCGAGCAGTTGCTCGGTACGCCGGACATCCACCCGCGCCTGGGCTACCCGGCCCCTTGCCGCATCAGCCTCCGCACCCGCCGCGGCCACCTGCAACGTCTCCTGGGTGGGATCGAGCTGGAACAACGGCTGGCCGCGCTTGACGTGGCTGCCCACTTCCACCATGCGCGCGACGATCTTGCCGGCTGTGCGGAATCCCAGTTGA
>NZ_BAAILO010000143.1:0-257 GCF_054589115.1 Cupriavidus sp. 8B
GACGCGGTGGTGAGACGATCAGAAGGGCGTAATTACCGGATCGTCTCGGGGCAATCACATCTCCAAGCCGCCCTGCGCCTGACCGGCCGCGCGCTAGTGACGGATGCTGTCACCCATGAGCAGTTACACGTCCATGACATCGACGGCAAACTGTTTGCCATTCCGTCCGATGCCCAGGCAGTGCTCGACTCAGAAACGCTCAAGGCGATCGAACACGCCAAGGCCGACCCGCGCGCGAGACGCGCGTGAACTCGTTT
>NZ_BAAILO010000144.1:0-247 GCF_054589115.1 Cupriavidus sp. 8B
TCCGTCCGATGCCCAGGCAGTGCTCGACTCAGAAACGCTCAAGGCGATCGAACACGCCAAGGCCGACCCGCGCGCGAGACGCGCGTGAACTCGTTTTTCGCTGTACGCCGCATTTCTCTCACATCGCACGGATCTCGATGCGAAGAGCATTGCGAATTGAAGGCTAGGGCTACATTATCCATTGATTGGTGTAGACCTCGATATATCGGTTGAACGTGTTGCAATATTCGAAGTAATGTACGATGCT
>NZ_BAAILO010000145.1:0-6132 GCF_054589115.1 Cupriavidus sp. 8B
CAACGTTGGCCTTGCACCTATTCGCAACGTAGCGGGTTGGTTACCGCTTTGCCTGGTCAACCCGAGCTTGTTCAGTTGCCTTTGCAAGCTCCGGCCGTTTTAGGCCGGGGTAGTTGACGATGCGGCTGTAGATATTGCCTGGCACCTTGAGGTCGAACAGGTCGGCGCCGTGCTGCGCGTTGTCGAACGCATAGGCAACGGTCTAGTAGATCGGCACGGCCACGGCACGCGTGGTGGGGTCCGGGGAGTAGCCACCGTGAACGGCAATTGTCTCGATTTTCATAAGGTCTTGGTCTTTTTGTTGGAATTGTGCTCAGGAGTGCGCATGGTAGCAGTCGTGACTTCCGCCTGTCATCGCGGCGGACCGTTGCCGGCCCTCCATGAATCTGCATGTCGGATTGGCTTATAGGCTACTTACTGGCTTGCCAGAGGGAAGCTCGCCTGCCAGACGTTGTCCCTGACCTTGACGGCGGTGGGGATCAGTTTCTGCTCGTGGAACAGGTCCGCGACCTGCTGCTGGGCGGCGATCACTTCCGGCGTGACCGGGGTCGCGCCGTACGGCACGCGCTTGAGCCAGGCTTCCACGACCTGCGCGTCCAGGCCAATGGCGGGCGCCAGCAGGGCGGCGGTCTCGCCCGGGTTCTTCACCACCCACAGGCCGGTGGCGCGTAGTTGCTCCAGGATGGCGTTGACGACCTGCGGCTGTGCCTTGACGAAGCCGTTGCCGGCTTCATAGAAATTGAAGGGGGAGGGCACACCTTCATAGTCGGTAATGGTGCGCACCTTGAGCGCCTTCTGCGCCAGCGCGTAGTACGGGTCCCAGACCACCCAGGCGTCCACGTTGCCGCTCTCGAAGGCGGCGCGCGCATCGGCGGGCGGTAGGTAGATCGGCTGGATGTCCTGCAGGGCCAGGCCATGTTTCTTCAGCAGTTGCACCAGCAGGTAGTTGGAGCTGGAGCCCTTCTGCAAGGCGATGCGCTTGCCGCGCAGGTCGGCCACCGAGCGGATCGGCGACTTCTCCAGCACGAACAGCGCCTCGTTGGTCTTGCCGCCGGGCTCGGCGCCCACATAGACAAAGTTGGCGCGGGCGGCCTGGGCGAACACCGCCGGCGGCGCGCCGGTGTAGCCAAAGTCGATGCCGCCGGCATTGAGCGCCTCCAGCAACTGTGGACCGGCGGGGAATTCCTTCCATTCCACCTTGAAGCCGAGCGGGGCGAGCTTTTTCTCCAGCGAGCCCTGGGCCTTGAGCACGGCCAGCAGGCCGGCCTTCTGGTAGCCCACGCGGACCGATGCGTCGGCGGCGTGGCCCGCGGCGGACCAGGACAGCGCGGCGATGGCCAGGGCGCGGCCGACGAGGGGTAGCCATTGGCGGAAAGGATGCATTGCGATGTTCTCCGAGGTCGACGAGTGAGGTAGCAAGGTCCTGGTTTGGGACGCGGCCCTATGGTTGCGAAATCGCGCGGGGAGGGGAACGAAGGTTATTGCATTTGGATAGAACCGCGGCAGGTGCAACGCGGTGGCAAGCACGTTCTGGCGCGCCATGGCATCCTGTGCGGCCGCCTCATTGCCCCCAAGCGCGGTTGCGGTTTGTGCAGCTGCTTTCAAGGGTGCGCACCCCTGCGACACCTTGCCGCAGCCAGAAATGTCCTGGCTTAATCGGACGTTGCTGGCGTGATGGCAGAAGAAGCTGCATTGTCCGGTTTGCCGAACAGTGTGTTCCAGCGCACGGGTTTACCCTCAATGCTGCGATGCGGTAGATTCGCGGCCACGATGTCTGACGTACCGCGACCCTCACCTGAATACCCTGTTTGCCCACCAGGCAAGCTTGTCGGGCTGCGCCACGCCGACGTCCTCCTGTGTGGACCGCCGCAGTCCCACAACGATCCGTCCCACAAGGACCAAGCCAGGCTGCCGCTGATCGGCGCGTCCCCCGGCACACCGGTCGCTTGACCCGGATCTGACCCAGTTTCCCCCAAGCCTTAAGCCTGCCTCTTGCTCCCGCATCTGGCAGCAAAACCGCGCCGCGCCGTCGCTGTCGTGGCCAACTCAACCAGTCGTGACATGAAGATACCCAAACTTCCGCGTTGGACGCGGCTAATGCCTTGCGCCGCCCTGCTCTTGCTGGCCGGATGCAACATGGCCGTGCTAGATCCGAAGGGCCAGATTGGCGCCGACGTCAAAAACATCATCCTGATCGCGACCTGGCTGATGTTGCTTGTCGTGGTGCCGGTGATCGTGCTGGTCTTCACCTTCGCCTGGAAGTACCGCGCCAGCAACAAGTCGGCCCGCTACGAGCCGGACTGGTCCCACTCGACCGGGATCGAAGTGGTGGTCTGGCTGATTCCCTGCCTGATCATCCTGGTGCTGGGCATCATCACGTGGAAGTCCTCGCACGACCTGGACCCCTACAAGCCCATTGAATCCAACGTCAAGCCGATCACCATCGAGGCGGTCGCGCTGAACTGGAAATGGCTGTTCATCTATCCGGACCTGGGCATCGCCACGGTCAACGAGATCGCGTTCCCGGTGAATACGCCCGTGAATTTCAAGATCACGTCGGATTCGATCATGAACTCCTTCTTCATCCCGCAACTGGGCAGCCAGGTGTACGCGATGGCGGGCATGGAGACCAAGCTGCACCTGATCGCCAACGAGACCGGCGCGTTCGACGGCATGTCGGCCAACTACAGCGGCGGCGGCTTCTCGGGCATGAAGTTCAAGGCCAAGTCGGTGTCCAACTTCGACTTCGAGGCGTGGGTCAAGCAGGTCCGCGCCTCGTCGAGCCAGCTGACCCTGGCTGACTACAGCGCGCTGGCCAAGCCCAGCGAAGCGAATCCCGTGGCGCTGTACGCCAAGGTCGATCCGCAGCTGTACCACGGCATCCTGCACAAGTACATGGACGGTGCCGGTGGCGCTATCGCCGGCAACGGCACCTCGTTTGGTCCCGTCTGCACCTCGCGCAACACCCTTGGCGTGAGCCAGGTGTCCATGGCCGCGCCCGCTACGCCGGCGCCGGGCTCGAATTCCTAGGAGTAGAGATGTTTGGCAAATTGAGTTTGGATGCCATCCCGTTCCACGAGCCCATCATCATGGGCACGTTGACGATGGTGGCCCTGGGTGGCGTGGCGCTATGCGCGCTGATCACCTATTTCGGCAAGTGGAAGCCGCTGTGGAACGACTGGTTCACCTCGGTCGACCACAAGAAGATCGGCATCATGTACACCGTGGTCGCGCTGATCATGCTGCTGCGCGGCTTTGCCGACGCCATCATGATGCGTACCCAGCTGGCGCTGTCCACCAACGGCTCGCCGGGTATCCTGCCGCCTGAGCACTACGACCAGATCTTCACCGCCCACGGCGTGATCATGATCTTCTTCGTGGCGATGCCGCTGATGACGGGCCTGATGAACCTGGTCGTGCCGCTGCAGATCGGCGCGCGCGACGTGGCCTTCCCCTTCCTCAACACGCTGAGCTTCTGGCTGTTCGTGGCTGGCGCGATGCTGGTCAACGTCTCGCTGGGCGTCGGCGAGTTCGCGCGTACCGGCTGGCTGGCCTATCCGCCGCTGTCGGGAATCGCGTACAGCCCTGGCGTGGGGGTGGATTACTACCTCTGGAGCTTGCAGATCTCGGGCCTGGGCACCTTGCTGACCGGCGTCAACTTCCTGGTGACCATCCTCAAGATGCGCGCCCCGGGCATGACGCTCATGCGCATGCCGGTGTTCACCTGGACCGCGCTGTGCACCAACGTGCTGATCATCGCCGCTTTCCCGGTGCTGACCGTCACGCTGGGCCTGCTGGGCCTTGACCGCTACCTGGGCATGCACTTCTTCACGAACGAGATGGGCGGCAACGCCATGATGTACGTGAACCTGATCTGGATCTGGGGCCACCCCGAGGTGTACATCCTGATCCTGCCGGCGTTCGGCATCTTCTCGGAAATCATCTCGACGTTCTCCGGCAAGAAGCTGTTCGGCTACAAGGGCATGGTCTACGCGACCTGCGCCATCATGGTGCTGTCGTTCCTGGTCTGGCTGCACCACTTCTTCACGATGGGCTCCGGCGCCAACGTGAATGCGTTCTTCGGCATCACCACGATGATCATCTCCATCCCGACCGGGGTGAAGATCTTCAACTGGCTGTTCACCATGTACCGCGGCCGTGTGCAGATGACCACGCCCGTGCTGTGGACGCTGGGCTTCATGGTCACCTTCGTGATCGGCGGCATGACCGGCGTGCTGATGGCAGTGCCGGCGGCTGACTTCGTGCTGCACAACAGCCTGTTCCTGATCGCCCACTTCCACAACGTGATCATTGGTGGCGTGCTGTTCGGCTACATCGCCGGCATTACCTACTGGTTCCCGAAGGCCTTCGGCTTCAAGCTCGACGAGCGCCTGGGCAAGTACGCGTTCTGGTGCTGGATCATCGGTTTCTACCTGGCCTTCATGCCGCTGTACGCGCTGGGCTTCATGGGCATGACCCGTCGCCTGAACCACACCGACAACCCGGCGTGGAACCCGTTCCTGTACGTGGCCGTGGTCGGCGCCGTGTTTGTCGGCCTGGGCATCCTGTTCCAGATCCTGCAGATCGTGGTCAGCGTGCGCCGCCGCAAGGAGCTCCTCGACGTGACCGGCGACCCCTGGGGTGGCCGTACGCTGGAGTGGGCCACTTCGTCGCCGCCGCCGTTCTACAACTTCGCGCATACCCCGGTGGTGCGTGACCTCGACGCGTTCGCCGACATGAAGGCGCGTGGCGAAGTGCCGCAGCAGCAAGCGCACTACGAGCAGATCCACATGCCGAAGAACACCGGCGCCGGCTTCTATATCGGTGCCTTCAGCCTGGCGCTGGGCTTTGCCCTGACCTGGCATATCTGGTGGCTGGCGGCGGTAGGCCTGGTTGGCATGATCGTCAGCTTTATCTTCCGCAGCAACGACGACCACATCGACTACTACGTGCCCGCGCACGAAGTCCAGGCGGTCGAAACGAGCCATTTCCAGCGCATTGCGTCACAGGCCTGAACCATGACGACTGAAGTCCTACAGCGTTATCCCGCGCATGGCGCCGCCCAGGCGCATGCCCACTCGCACGATCATTCGCACGATCACGCCCATCACGACACCAGCGCCAACACGGTGTTTGGTTTCTGGGTGTACCTGATGAGCGACTGCATCATCTTCGCCGGGTTGTTCGCCGCGTTCGCGGTGCTGCGCGGCGAAGTGGCAGGCGGCCCGTCAGGCAAGGAACTGTTCGAGCTGAACTACGTCCTGGTCGAGACCTTCCTGCTGTTGTTCAGCAGCTTGACCTCGGGCATGGCAATGATCTCGCTGCATAACGGCCAGCGAGCCCGCCTGCAGTTCTGGCTCGGCGTGACCTTCCTTCTGGGCGTGGCGTTCATCGGCATGGAAATCAACGAGTTCCATCACATGATCGCCGAGGGCGCAGGCCCCGAGCGCAGCGCGTTCCTGTCGTCGTTCTTCACGCTGGTCGGCACCCACGGCCTGCACGTGGCGAGCGGCTTGCTGTGGATGGCCGTGCTGATGTGGCAGATCTCCCGCAAGGGCCTGACCCCCACCATGACCAAGCGCCTGGCCTGCTTCGCCTTGTTCTGGCACTTTCTGGACATCGTCTGGATCGGCGTGTTCACCGTGGTCTACCTGATGGGAGCGATGTAATGGAACATAGCAACGTCTCTGCCGCCGGCGCCCACCGCGCCCACGACGAGCACGGCACCACCTCGGCCGGCGCCAGCCATGGCAGCGTCAAGTCGTATGTGATCGGCTTCGTGCTGGCGGTGATCCTGACCGTCATCCCATTCAAGCTGGTGATGGGCGGCACGCTGGAAGCCTCGACCACGCTGGCCGTGATCCTGGGCCTGGCTGTCGTGCAGATCGTCGTGCACCTGATCTACTTCCTGCACCTGGACAGCTCCTCGGAGCAGCGCTGGAACGTGATGGCCCTGGCCTTCACCGCGCTGATCCTGCTGATCGTGGTGGCGGGCTCGCTGTGGATCATGCACAACATGAACGCCAATATGACGGTGCATTGAGCGCTTGAGCGCGGTTCGGCTGCGGTCGAGCGGCGTAACGCAAACAATGTGAAAAACGACCCGGTCGCGTGAGCGCCCGGGTCGTGTGT